>DASQTE010000443.1:0-5105 GCA_035642035.1 Blastococcus sp. | reverse complement strand
GCGCAGCCGCCGTACTACATCCTGGCCCAGCGGCCGGGTGACGACAGGGCGTCGTTCCAGCTCACCAGCGCGCTGAACGCCTTCAACCGCGAGAACCTGTCGTCCTTCATCTCGGCGTCCAGCGATCCGGACACGTACGGCGAGATCCAGGTCCTCCGATTGCCCGGGAACACGCCGTTCCGGGGTCCGCAGCAGGTGCAGCAGTCGTTCATCACCAACAACCAGGTGAGACCCGACCTGACGCTGTTCAACAGCCAGGAGTCCCGGGCCGTGTTCGGGAACCTGCTGACGCTGCCGATCGGCGAGGACGGTCTCCTGTACGTCGAGCCGCTCTACGTCCAGGGCACGGGGGAGAACTCCTTCCCCCTGCTGCAGAAGGTCCTGGTGAACTACGGCGACCGGGTGGGCTACGCCAACACCCTCTCCGAGGCGCTCGACCAGGTCTTCGGGGCCGGAGCTGGAGAGTCCGCCGTCGACAGCGGCGAAGCGCCGACTCCTCAGGAGCCGGAGGCGCCCGCCGAGCCGTCGGAGCCGAGCGAGCCCACCACGCCCCCCGACACCGGGGACGGGACGTCCGGCAACGCGACACTCGATCAGGCGGTCGCCGACATCCAGGGCGCGCTCCAGGCCCTGGAGTCGGCCCAGCGCAGCGGCGACTTCGCGGCGCAGGGGCAGGCGCTGGAGGACCTGCAGCAGGCCGTCACCGCCTACCAGCAGGCACAGCAGGCGGCGGGCGCGACACCGGGCGGCTGAGCGGCCGGTGAGGAGGACGCGGGACCCGCGTCCTCCTCACCGCCGGCGGCTGGTAGTGTGGGTTCTACCGACGCGGGGTGGAGCAGCTCGGTAGCTCGCTGGGCTCATAACCCAGAGGTCGCAGGTTCGAATCCTGCCCCCGCTACTACACGGACTCGGGTCCGTGGCCACGGCCCCTACCGCTTCGCGGAGGGGCCGTCGCCGTTTCCGGCCCCCGTGCGGGGCATCCGGTGTGCAGGCGACGCCCTGGCATCGGGGACGCGCACCAGTGCGTGCATGGAGGTGCCGAAGTCGGCGTGCGGGGTGCCGTCCTTTTCGGTCTTGCAGCCCTGACGAGCGTCCAGGCAACCGACGCCGCCGGCACCGCGGCGTTGTCCCGGGAGGCGTCGTCACCGGCGCGCCTGCGGCCCCTGGCCCTAGCCAGATCGCTGTCTCCTCCACATCACCGTCATCGCCCTGGTGATCGCCTTCGACTTCGCCCTGCTGAACCTGTAGGGCCCGTGAGGTGAATCAGCCGGATGGGCTTCCGGGTGTCCGTCCAGCAGTAGGCCTACGGCATTCTTGGGATTGCGGACGAACAAGTCGGTCCGCAGTTCGAGTCGGCCGGGGAGGTCACTCGGAGTGAGTCGTTCCCTCAGTTCTGTCGCACTCGTCAGGTAGACAACTCGGGTGCTCCACGTCCACCGGGCCGAACAGACGGCGCGTCTCGCCGACGGGCTAGCGGCCGTCCTCGCGACGCCGCTGGCGGACCCCTTCGCGTCCGAGGTCGTCGCCGTCCCGGCGAAGGGCGTGGAACGGTGGCTGGCGCAACGGCTGTCCACCGTGCTCGGCGCCGGGTCCGCCGGCGACGGGATCTGCTCCGGCGTCGTCTTTCCGTCGGCCGGCAGGCTGGTCGACGAGGCGCTGGCCGCGGCACGCGGCTCCGACCTGCGCGACGACCCCTGGGCAGACCCGGCGTGGCCGCTCCTGGAGGTGGTCGACGAGCACCTCGGCGAGCCGTGGTGCCGGGTGCTCGCGCAGCATCTCGGGCACGGTGCCGACGATCACCGCCGCGGCCGCCGGTGGTCCGCCGCGGCCCGCCTGGCCAGGCTGTTCCGCTCCTACGGCGCGCACCGGCCGCGGATGCTGCGGGACTGGGCCGAGGGCCGGAACACTGACGGGCACGACCCGTTGCCCGCGGACCTGGCCTGGCAGGCGGACCTGTGGCGGCGGCTGCGGGGCCGGCTCGGGCCCAGCCCGGCCGAGCGGCTCGAGGCCGAGTGCGCCGCGCTGCGCGCCGATCCGACGCTGTCGAACCTGCCCGAGCGAATCAGCATCTTCGGGCCGACCCGGCTGCACGCCGACGCGCTCGCGGTGCTGAGCGCGCTCGCCGAGCACCGCGACGTGCACCTCTGGCTGCCGCATCCGAGCCCAGCGCTGTGGCAGCGCCTCGAGGGCCGCACCGCCGGCCGCCGTCGTGAGGACGACACGGCGACGCTGCCCCACCATCCGCTGCTGCGCAGCCTCGCCCGCGACGTCCGCGAGCTGCAGCTCCGGCTCCCGCCGCACGAGGATGAGCACCATGGGGACGCGGCCCGGGCGGCGACACTGCTCGGCCGCCTCCAGGCGGACCTCCGGGACGACGTGTCCCCGGGCGCAGTCGGGCTCGACGACACTCTGCAGGTGCACGCCTGCCACGGTCCGGCCCGGCAGGTCGAGGTGCTGCGCGAGCTGCTGCTGCGCATGTTCGAGGACGACCCGACTCTCGAGCCGCGCGACGTCCTCGTCATGTGTCCCGACGTCGAGACGTTCGCGCCGCTGATCTCTGCCGCGTTCGGGCTCGGTCCGGGACTGCCGCACCCGGGCGGCGCCCTGCGCGTGCGGCTGGCCGACCGCAGTCTGCGCCGCACCAATCCGCTGCTGGACACCGTGGCGGCGCTGCTGGACCTCGCGCAGAGCCGGGTCACCGCCAGCCAGGTGCTCGACCTGGCGGCCACCCCGGGCGTGCGGCGCCGCTTCGGCTTCACCGACGACGAGCTCGAGCGCATCCGCGACTGGGTCGCGCGGTCCGGCGTCCGGTGGGGCATCGACTCCGCCACCCGGCGTCCGTTCGGACTGGACTCGGTCGCGCAGAACACCTGGCAGGCCGGGCTCGACCGCGTCCTGCTCGGGGTGACGACGTCCGAGGACGAGCCGGTGTGGCTCGACCGGGCGCTGCCGCTCGACGACGTGGACAGCAGCGACATCGACCTCGCCGGGCGGCTCGCCGAGCTCCTCGACCGGCTGGAGGACGTGCTGACGGCGCTGAGCGGCGAGCACCCCGCCGGGCACTGGATCGACACCCTGGCCGGCGCCCTGGACCTGCTCACCGAGACCGATCCCGCGGACGCTTGGCAGCTCGCGCAGGCCCGGCGCGAGCTGGCCGAGGCCGGTGAGGGCGGCGTTGCCCCGATCCGGCTCGCCGACGTGCGTGCGCTGATGACGGATCGCCTTGGCGGGCGGCCGACGCGCGCGAACTTCCGCACCGGCAATCTGACGGTCTGCACGCTGGTGCCGATGCGGTCGGTGCCGCACCGCGTCGTGGTGCTGCTCGGGCTCGACGACGGCGTCTTCCCCCGCACGGCCGGCATGGATGGCGACGACGTGCTGGCCCGCGACCCGTGCGTGGGGGAGCGGGACGTCCGCAGCGAGGACCGCCAACTGCTGCTCGATGCGCTGATGGCGGCCGGTGAGCGGGTGGTCGTGCTCTACACCGGAGCCGACCCGGTCAGCGGCGCGCTCCGGCCGCCTGCCGTCCCGGTGGGGGAGTTGCTCGACGTGGTCGACTCGATGGTGCCCGGCGCGCGGACCGACATCGTGACGCGGCACCCGCTGCAGCCCTACGACGTCCGCTCGTTCACCGGGACACCACCGCTCAGCTTCGACCCGGTGAGCCTGGCCGGTGCGCTCCGCTCGGTGCAGCCGCGGGAGCCGCAGACGGAGCGCCGGCCGCTCGGGCCGTTGACCGGGCCGGTCGCGCTGGAGGATCTGGTCGCCTTCGTCGAGCACCCGGTCAAGGCGTACCTGCGGCAGCGGCTGCGGATCACCCTGCCCGGCGAGGACGACGAGGTCGCCGACGCTCTGGCCGCAACCCTCGACGGCCTGCAGGAGTGGGCGGTGGGCGAGCGTCTGCTCGCCGCCGGACTGCGCGGCACCCGCCCGGAGGATGCCCGGCACGCGGAGTGGCTGCGCGGCACGCTCCCGCCCCGGGGGCTGGGCGAGCAGGTGTTGCAGCGGGTCGGCGGCCGTGTCGACGCGCTGGTCTCCGCGGGTCGCGCCACCGTCGCCGCGCAGCCCCGGACAGTTGACGTCCGGCTCGACCTGGGCGGCCGGGAGCTCTCCGGGACGGTCAACGGCGTGCGGGACGGCGCGGTCGTCACCGTCACCTACTCCAGCCTGTCGCCGAAGCATCGGGCCCGGGCCTGGGTGATGGTGCTGGCGCTGGCGGCCGCGGAGGGGACCGGGCGTGCGGTCACGGTCGGTCGCTCCCGCGACCGGGCGCGGACGTCCACGATCGTCGCGCCGCCGGACCCGGTGGCGGCGCTGGCCGATCTCGTCGACCTCTACGACCGCGGCATGTGCGAGCCGCTCCCGATGGCGGTGAAGACGTCGTGGGCCTACGCCGGGGAGCGGCTGGACGGCAGGCCGCCCGAGCGGGCGGCCGAGGCCGCCCGGAAGGAGTGGAACCGGGAGTCCGGCGGTGAGCGCGAGGACCGTTCCCATCAGTACGTGTGGGGCGACAAGCCTGCGTTCGAGCAGCTCGTCGCCGCGGTGCCCGGTGACGGGGAGCAGTGGGCCGGGGAGGTCACGCGTTTCGGCGCGCTGGCCTGCCGGTTCTGGACGCCGGTCCGCGCGGCGGAGCAGTTCTCGTGAACGCCTTCGACGTCTGCGGCCCGCTGCCGACCGGCACGACGGTGCTAGAGGCCAGCGCCGGCACGGGCAAGACCTTCACGATCGCCGCGCTCACCGCGCGCTACGTCGCCGAGGGAGCGGCCGAGCTGTCGCAGATCATGCTGGTCACCTTCGGCAACGCCGCCTCCCGCGAACTGCGCGACCGGGTGCGCGAGCGCCTGGTCTCGGCCGAGCGCGGACTGCGCGACCCGGAGGCCGCGCGCAAGGACGAGGACGACCCCGTCCTGCAGCTGCTCGCCGACGGACCCGACGATGCGGTCGAGTGCCGGCGGCAGCGGCTTGCGCGGGCGCTGGCCGGCTTCGACGAGGCGACCATCGCGACCACGCACTCGTTCTGCTCGCAGATGCTGGCGGGGCTCGGCATGGCCGCCGACGCCGATCCCGCCGCCGTCTTCGTCGAGGACATCGACGACCTGGTGCGG
>DASQTE010000442.1:0-9761 GCA_035642035.1 Blastococcus sp. | reverse complement strand
CTTCTCGCTGGTCAAGTTCAAGAAGCTGGTCGGCGGCGGCTCCATGCAGATCGTCAACCAGACGGTGCCGCGGGCGCTCAAGAGCCTGGGCTACCAGGACGAGCAGGTCGAGGCGATCGTCGAGTTCATCGCCGAGCACGGCCACGTCGTCAACGCGCCGACCCTGCGACCGGAGCACTACGAGGTCTTCGACTGCGCCATGGGCGAGCGGGCCATCTCCCCGATGGGCCACGTCCGCATGATGGCCGCGGTGCAGCCGTTCATCTCCGGCGCGATCAGCAAGACGGTCAACATGCCGGAGACGGCGACCGTCGAAGAGGTCGAGGACATCTATTTCCAGGGCTGGAAGCTCGGCCTCAAGGCGCTGGCGATCTACCGGGACAACTGCAAGGTCGGCCAGCCGCTGTCCGACGCGATGAACAAGAAGGACGGGTCGAAGGCCGAGGCCAAGGTCGAGGCGCCCGCCGCGCTGTCGCACCCGGTGCGCAAGCGTCTGCCCAAGAAGCGGACCAGCGTCACCACGTCCTTCAGCGTCGCCGGCGCCGAGGGCTACATGACGGCCGGCATGTACGAGGACGGCAGCCTCGGCGAGGTCTTCCTCAAGCTCGGCAAGCAGGGCTCGACCCTCGCCGGTGTCATGGACGCCTTCTCGATCGGCATCTCACTCGCGCTGCAGCACGGTGTGCCGCTGGAGACCTACATCCAGAAGTTCACCAACATGCGGTTCGAGCCGGCCGGCATGACCGACGACCCGGACATCCGGATCGCCCAGTCGGTGATGGACTACATCTTCCGTCGCCTGGCGCTGGACCACCTGCCCGTCGAGAAGCGGGCCGGCCTCGGCATCTTCACCGCCGAGGAGCGCGCCGCGCAGGTCTCCGGTTACGGGACCTCTGCCTCCACCCCGGCCGTCCAGGAGGAGGAGGTCGACCTGGAGCAGCTGCGTGGCTCCGCGCCGATCGAGACCGCCAAGGTCGAGGAGAAGGTCACCCCGGAGGGCCCGAGGTCGGTCAAGGAGGCGCACTCCTCGGCCGAGCTGCTCGAGCTGGTCACCGGGACCGCCACCGACGCGCCGCTCTGCATGACCTGCGGCACGAAGATGCGGCCCGCCGGCAGCTGCTACGTCTGCGAGGGCTGCGGCTCCACCAGCGGCTGCAGCTGATGTGTACCGGCCAGGGAGTGTCCCTGGCCGGTTCACCCCGTCCACCGGCCCGGTCCTCGTCGAGGACCGGGCCGGTGGTGTATCCCGGCAAGGCCCGGGGCAGTGCGAGACGACCGGAACTCGACGCGTCCGTCGCTCTCCGGCCCCGCGAGGTGACGCTGTCCGTCGTGGACGCCGCAGCCACCTTCGCGTCGGAGCTGAGCGGCGTAGCGTTCGGGAATGGGGACGGGATCGTCCGACCTTCCCCGGGACGAGTTCGACGTCACGACGCTGGTGCCCGCCCTGGAACGCGTCATCGGGGCCCGCGTGAGGGATCCCGACACGACCGACGACCTGGTCCAGGAAACGCTCGTCCGTGTCCTCTCGGCGCTCGACCGCATCGAGCCGGGCATGCTCGAGCCGTACGCGATCAAGACCGCCCGCAACGTCGTCGCCACCCTGTGGCGCGACCGGGACCGCGAGCGCCGGAACCTGCCCCGGGTGGTCGACCCTCAGGAACCGGACGTCCCGGAGCAGGGACTGCTCGCCCAGGAAGAGCAGACGGCTGTCGCGGAGGCGCTGAACCGGTTGCCTGTGTCGGACCAGGAGACCCTGCTCGCCCACGAGGTGGAAGGGCAGGACACCGCATCCCTCGCGGAGGAGCTCGAATCCACTCCCGGCGCCGTGGCCGCCAGACTCCACCGCAGCCGGGCGCGGTTGCGCGTGGAGTATCTGCTGGCCCTCGAGGGGGCCGAGCCCCCGACCGACCGTTGCCGGCCGGTGCTGCTCGCTCTGTCCAGCGGGGACCGGCGCCGCCAGCGGGAGCTCGATGTCGATCGCCACCTCCTGGAGTGCAGCCTGTGCGAGCGCCTCAGCCGGCCCCTTCTCGACCGCGGGGAGTCCCGCGACGACGAGGTGCGCGTCCCGATCCATCACGACGGTGACCTGGTCATCGCCCGGCAGATGGCTCGCGGGCTCGCGGCGCATCTCGGGTTCGGTCGGACCGACCTGACGATCATCGCCACGGCGGTCTCCGAGGTGACCCGCAATCTGCTGCGGTTCGCCGGCTGCGGCGAACTGGTCATGGAGGAAGTCCAGGCCCCACGACCCGGGATCCGGATCGTGGCGCGGGACACCGGGCCGGGCATGGAGGACGTCGGCCTGGCACTGAAGGAGGGCTACAGCACCGATTCTGCGCTCGGTCTCGGCCTGCCCGGCATCCGACATCTGGTGGACGAGTGCGCGGTCGACTCGGACGTCGGCCACGGGACGACGGTGACCATGACGAAGTGGGTGCCTCCGGCATGACCGGAGAGTCGGCGTCGGGCATGTCCGGGCCGACGCCGGAGAACCTGGAGGCCTTCCGCCAGAACTACCTGGCCGCCTTCCTGCGCTACCTCGCCCGCCGCGACGAGGCGGCGCTGCACTACGGCTACGAGCTGGGGCGCTCGGCAGTGGCCGACAGGCTGGGTCTCCTCGAGGTGGCCCGTGTGCACCACGACGTGTTCCTCCAGGTCCTGTCCACCGTGTCCGCCGAGGAGCTGACCGACGTCGGGACGGCCGCCTCGGAGTTCTTCCTGGAGGTGTTGGCCACGTACGACATGGCGCAGAAGGTGTTCCTCGACGGGCCCGACGAGGACGCCCCCTGAGCGCAGCCCCTACATGCCGGCGCCCCCGCCCTGACTGAGGGCGAGGGTGGCGCGGCGTGGCCTCTGCGGCCGGATCAGTTGACGATCCGGACCGGGCCTGCGTTCTGGTTGTTGTTCTCGCACACCGTCACCGTGTCACCCGTGGCGTCCACCTGGGTGGCGAGGATGGCGACCGGACCGACCTCGACGCCGCAGACGTTGGCGGCGACTGCGGCCGCGGCGGCGACATCCACCGCGTCGGTGACCGTGATGTCGCCGACGGCGACGTTCACCAGTCCGTCCTGGATCTGGGTCGAAGCGCTGGCCGGGGCGGCCGCGCCCACTACGACGGCCGCTCCTGCAGCGAGGGGGACGATCATCTTGCGCGCATAGCCGGTCATGGGAAGAAGTGCCTTTCGGGTGGGGTCGGGGCCGGGCGGAAGAGCCGGGCGTTCGTGCCTTGCATGAATGAAGACCCCGTCGACGGCCCGGCATGACGTCGGGGGCGATCGGTGCGCATCGCGCTCCCGCCCCACTGAGCAGGCCGTTCCAGGGGGACGGGTGTCGGACATCAGCCCCGGGCTCCGAAGGAAAGTCCGAAGACCGCGTCATCCCGCGACGGCCACTCCGTCAGTGACGTGCCGGCAACCGTCAGAGAGCGTGCGCCGCCGGACGTCACGACCTCCGGTCACCCGGCTGCCCCGGTGTCCGTCGTCGGGGACCGGTCAGGCTGCGACGGTCCGCCTGATGACCTGCGCGGCATGAGGCCGGGCAGGGCACGTCCTGCACGCAGAAGGGGCGGACGACCAGATGGTCGCCCGCCCCTTCGACGTTCCGTTGCTCCGCACCCCGCCGGGAATCAGGTCAGAGACCCCGGAGGCGCGGCTGCGCTGTCGGGCTATCGGGCGGTCTGCGCCTCGCGGCGCGGGAGCACCCAGTCGGGCCGCACGAAGTGGCAGGTATAGCCGTACGGGTACTTCTCCAGGTAGTCCTGGTGCTCCTCCTCGGCCTCCCAGAACGGGCCGGCCGCGGTCACCTCGGTGACGACCTTGCCGGGCCACAGGCCCGATGCGTCGACGTCCGCGATCGTGTCCAGGGCGACGCGCTGCTGCTCGTCGCTGGTGAAGAAGATCGCCGAGCGGTAGCTGCGGCCCACGTCGTTGCCCTGCCGGTTCGGCGTCGACGGGTCGTGGATCTGGAAGAAGAACTCCAGCAGGTCCCGGAACGAGATCACGTCGGGGTCGAAGACGATCTCGACCGCCTCGGCGTGGTCGCCGTGGTTGCGGTACGTGGCGTTCGGGGTGTCGCCTCCCGAGTAACCGACACGGGTCGAGATCACCCCCGGCCGCTTCCGCAGCAGATCCTGGGCCCCCCAGAAGCAGCCGCCGGCGAGGATTGCGGTCTCAGTGGTCATCGGGTGCCTTCCTTTCTCTCCAGCACACTCGGGTGAACACGGCGAGGGGTCCCGATGTTTCCGGCCGGCGCCCCGGGCTCCCGGCCTCAGCGGCCGAGCGCGACCACCTCGTCCAGCCCGGCCTGGAGGTCCGCCACCAGCCCGGCCGGATCGGTGACCGCGGCGGCGTCGGCGTTGATGCCGATGCAGCACATGTCCTCGTGCGACAGCAGCGTGATCATCGCCGCGCAGCCGGGGAGCGGCCCGAACGGGAACATCCGCACGATGCGCGACCCCGCGATGTAGACCGGGTGGCCGACACCCGGCATGTTCGACACCTGCACGTCGTTCCCGCTGGTCAGCGAGCCCGAGAGCGCCCCGATCACGGGCGCCGGCAGCCAGCCCAGCAGCGGCCCGACGAGGTCGTCGAGAACCCCGGAACCGCTCGCGTTGCGCGCCGACAGGACGAACTCCCGGATCGCCTTGATCCGGGTGGCCGGGTCGGGCTCGTCCAGCGACGCCGGGAAGCGCGCCCCGGTGAACCGGTTGCCGCCCTGCGGGTCGTCCTGCGCCCGCAGGCTGATCGGGATGCCGAGGGTCAGCGTCTCCGCCGGTGCGCCCAGCCGCTCGTGGTAGCGCCGGAAGCCGCCGACGACGGCGGCCAGGAAGCCGTCGTTGAGCGAGCCGCCCGCCGCCTTCGACCCGGCCTTGAGGTCGGCCAGCGGCACCTCCGCCACCTCGAAGTGCCACCCGCCGCCGCGCGGGGTGAGCAGCGACGAGCCGGCGGACGGCGGGGTGAGGGTGCTCGACGCCGACCGGACCGCGTCCACGGCCTGGGTCGCGGCCTCCCACGGGCGTCGCAGGGTGCCCAGCGCCCCGACGCCTCGGCGCAGCGCGGCCAGCGGCGCGGACCTCGCCGTCCCGACGATCTGGTCCCGGAGCACGCCGACCGGCGAGGCCTCGCCCGGCAGCGGGACGGGCGGCTCGGGACGGGACGGGTCGTGCTCGGCGGTCCGGCTGTGCAGCAGGCTCATCAGCTGGACGGCGCCCAGGCCGTCGGTCGTGCTGTGGTGCGTCTTGACCACGTACCCCGCCCGCCCGTCGGCGAGGCCCTCGACGAGCAGGACCTCCCACAGCGGGCGGTCCCGGTCGAGCGGCGCCGCGGCGAATTCGCCGACGGCGTCCAGCAGCTGGCGCATCGACCCCGGCGCATCGAGCCGGACCCGCCGCAGGTGCCGGTCCAGGTCCAGCTCGGCGACGGTCACCCACTGCGGCGCACCCACCCCGAGGGCGGGCTCGACCACCCGCTGCCGCATCCGGGGCACCATCCGCGACGCCCACTCGTGCGCGGCGCGCAGCCGCTCCCACTCGGGGGCCGGTTCCAGCAGCTCGAGCAGCGTGACGTTGCTGCGCAGCCGCGGGTCGGCCACCTCGGCGCGCCACATCGCCGTCTCCAGCGGGTTCATCTCGGAGGAGATCCCCCAGTCGAGCGGCGTGGCCGGAGGAGCGGCGGCGTCGTCCTCCGCGCCGGCCTCGGTGACGTCGACCGCATGGTCGGTGCGTCCCGACCAGTTGGCGAGGGTGTCCAGGTACTGCGCCCGGACGTCGGACACCTTCTCGTCGAGCTCCTCGACCGTCCAGCCCTCGGTCGGCACCGGGGGCAGGACCCGCACCTGCACCGTGCCCGAGTGGATGGTGCTCGCGCCCCGCCACATCAGCTCGCCGGCGTTGCGGATGACGATCGGCACGATCGGCACACCCGCCTGCATGGCGACGTGGAAGGCGCCCTTCTTGAACGGGCCCAGGTTCGGCGTAGCTGAGCGGGTCCCCTCCGGCGCGATGACCAGCGAGATCCCCTCCCGCAGCCGCTGCACCGCCGGCTCCAGCGCCGCGCGGGCCTTCGCCGGGTCGCCGCGGTCGACGAAGGCCACATCGGCGAGGCGGAACATGAGGCCGAAGCCCGGGGCGTTCGCCAGCTCCTTCTTCGCGACGGCGGTGACCCCGCCGCGCAGGAGCTTGGCGAGCACCAGCACGTCGAGCTGGCTCTGGTGGTTGAACAGGTACACGGCGGGCCGGGTCACCAGGTGCTCGGCGCCCTGGACGTCGAGCCGGACGCCGGCCAGGGCGCTGCCCAGCTCGCCGCCGAGGGTGATGCCGAGGTCGACCGCCTCCCGGCGGGAGCCGCTGAGCGCGCCGATGGCCATGCCGGCCGCGAAGCCGCCGAGCAGCCCGCCGACCCCCGCCACCGTGCGGGCGAGGTCACCGGGCCCGCCGCGGCCGCGGGAGCGGAACCGGGCGATCGGCCAGGAGTAGTGGCGGGCGGCAGTGGCGAGCCCGCTGCCGGGATTGAGCGCTCGGGCCCGGCCGACGGTGCGCAGGAAGGGGACGTCCTCGTCGCCGTTGGAGTATGCGTAGCTCCGGGCCAGGTCGATCCCGTGCGCTTGCGCGAAGGCCCGCACGGCCGTCGCCTTGCCGGCGCGCCAGAGCAGCGGACCGCCCGGCCGGCCGGTGCAGATGCCGTCCTCGATCTCGACCGGCGAGACGAGGATGTGCTCCACCCCCATGGCGCGGGCAGCGGGCTCGACCTGGAAGCGGGTCGCCGACGAGGCCAGGACGACGGTGTGCCCGGCCTGCAGGTGGGCGGTCACCAGCCGCCACGCCTCCGGGTAGAGCGAGCCGGCGATGCCCTGGACGAACAGTCGCTCACCGAGCTCGACCAGCTCGTCCTCGCTGCGCCCGGCCCAGGCCTTCATGCCGGCCACCGTGAACTTCTCGAAGTCCTCCTCGGTGGTGACCCCGCGCAGGCCGGTGAGCAGCAGCTGCCCCAGGTCGGCGGGTGTCACGTGCAGCGACCGCAGGTGGTGCCGGGCGAAGGCGGCGAGGGAGTAGCCGTCGATCACCGTGCCGTCGAAGTCGAAGAACGCGCCCACCTTCGGCCCGCGCGGCCCCGCCTCGACGTCGGCGAGCAGCTGCTCCTCGGTCCACTCGCCCGCCCGTGCGGTCGTCGACGGTTCCTGATCGGCGCTCACGAGCCCTCCTCGCCGGCGCTCGTCGGCCGCGTTCGCGGCGCTGCTGTGTCCATGCGTGAGCTCGCAAGCTCGCTCACGGCTCCACTCCGACGCTCTCCCGCCGCGCCGCGGCGTCCAGCTCGTCGATGACGACCACGCGGCGCACGACGTCGCGCACCTGGGCGGCCCAGTCCTGCCGGCGCCGGGCCAGCTCCTCGCGGCCCGGGTCGACCAGGTCGAGGTTGCGGGCCAGCTGCAGCGCGCTGGCGAACAGCTCACGCGAGAGCGACTCCGGTCCGTGCAGGCGCCCCTGCAGCAGCATCTGCTGGCCCATCCCGCCGCACTCGCCCAGGAAGTCGGCCTCCACCACCGGCGTGCGGGGGTCGCGGGCGGCGAGCCGCTCGGCCACGACCAGCTGCGCGTCGACGAACGACCGCAGCACCCGGTGGGCGACCAGCAGCGGCGCGCCACACAGCACCTCGCGGCCGTCGGCGGACGCCCAGTCGGGGTCGAGGCGCTCCAGCTCCGCACCGATCCGCTCCCGGTAGGCGTCGCGCTCCGGGAAGAAGAACTCGAACTTCAGGTGGTCGCGCAGCCGCATGGCGTCGTCCCAGCGGTCCGCCGGGTGACCCAGCATCACCAGCTCGGCGATCGCCCGGTCCACGAAGTGGTGGATGGCGCTGTTGCGGTAGAACGCCGCCACCAGGTGCTGGCCGCGCTCGATCGCGTGCACCGGTTCGTCGCCGCCGTCGTAGACGGTGACGACACCCTGCCCGGCCAGCGTCGCGAGCACCTGCCGGACGCCACGGAACGTCCGCAGCGGCGCACCGGAGTGCGGCAGGCCCCGCTCGTCGAGGAAGCCGATCAGCGGCTCCACCACCCGCCGGACCTGGCCGAGGGTCAGCGCACGGTCCCGGACCCCCAGCAGGGCGAGGGTGACCAGCGCCGTCGCGGTCGCCGGGGTGACCGAGTTGATCCCCACGGCCACCTGGAACGCGACCTTCTGCAGCGTCAGCCGCCGCGCGTCAGGATCGGTGGGGTCCGCGCCGGCCTCCAGCGCCGACGCCAGGGACAGCGGTTCACCGAAGCCCACGTGGACCGTGCCCAGCGGCGTGCTCAGCTGCTCGCGCGCGTAGGAGGCCAGCCACGACAGCCCCTCGCCGCGCTTGGCGGCGCCGCCCTGCTCGGCCGCCATGAGCGAGACCTCGCGCAGCTGGTCGTAGGTGATCGAGACCGGCACGAGGAGGACGTCGCCCACCCGCCCCCGCTCGACGGCGTCGGCGACGTAGCGCAGCAGCCCGTGCCGTGGCGGGCGCAGCTTGCCCGTGCGCGAGCGGCCGCCCTCCATGTACCACTCCAGGTTGAAGCGCTTGGCGAGCAGGAAGGCGAAGTACTCCCGGACCGCCAGCTTGTAGACCTGGTCGTCGCCGAAGCTCCGGCGGATGAACACGATGCCCGCCCGCTTGGCCAGGGCGCCGAGCGGCCAGAACGCGAGGTTGTCGCCGCCCAGCACGTGGTTGCGCGGGAAGTCGTGGGCGGTCAGGACGTCGGCCAGGACCAGCGGGTCCACGTAGGAGCGGTGGCTCGGCAGGAAGACCAGCGGGTGCCGGCGGTTGAGCTCGCGCAGGCGCGCCAGCCCGGCGGTGTCGGCCTGCACGTCCCACGCGCGGGAGTGCAGCGGCCGGAACATCCCGGTGAACACCTCGACCGCGGCCGGGTCGACGGCGGCGACGAGCCCGCCCAGCGCGGCCGTCGCCCGGGCGCGCAGCTCCTCCTCGGGGCACTCGAGCCGCTCGGCCAGCGAGGCGAGCTCGCGGCGGAACTCGGGGCTCGCCTCGATCGCCTCGACGACGTGCCGGGGCACCTTGACCCGTTCGCCGACGACGTCGCGCTCGGCCCGGTCGAGGGCCAGAGCAGCCTGCTGCGCGACGAAGTCGGCCAGCGATCCGGTGCCCTCCCAGCGGCCGGTGAGCTCCGTGACCGTGGCCGGGGCGGCGAGCACGACCTGGGCGCGGTCGGGGTCGCGGTGCAGCGCCATCCGCTGCATCGGCCCCGGCGGACGGCGGGTCAGCGCGGGCATCGCCGCCGACCAGCGGCCCCTCCGCGTCCCGGCGTCCTCGTGCCCGACCGGGTGGCGTGGGGTCCAGGCGACGCGGACGGCGGTCACCACCGTGTCGGGGGCGGCCGCCTCCAGCGGACCCGCGAGCTCGGCCCCGCGCAGGGGCAGGACCGTCGCCGGGCGATCGGACACCTGCTCGGCCAGCGCGGCCTCGACCAGGCGCCGCTCGGTGTCGCTCGACGCGTCGACCAGCACGATCAGGGAGGCGCCGTCGCCCACCTGCAGTCCGGTCACTCCTGCCCACCTCTCCTCGGGACGCCACACCTTACGGAGAACATGTCCCATCGGCGCCGTCCCCGCGACCCCATCCCCGGTCCGGGCGACTCCCGGGGAGGCTCCGGCCACGGCACGATCGCGACGGCGCGGGGGCCGGAGCGACCGGAGGCAGGTGGACGGGTCGCGCTCGTGGGCGCCGGCGTCCTCACGGTCCTGGTGTTCCCGGCCGCGGCGGTCGCGCTCGGACCGCCGGCGC
>DASQTE010000441.1:0-4084 GCA_035642035.1 Blastococcus sp. | reverse complement strand
CCGGCGGGTCGGCGCGCATCACCGCCGCGCCGAGGGCGTCGAGCGGGGGCTGGCTGAGCGCCTCCGGGCAGGACGTGGCGCTGCAGGCCGACGTGGCGCTCGAGCAGGCGGCCACCGGTGGCGGCTCGTTCGTCTCCTTCGGTGCCCGCAATCTCGGGGCCACCCGGTACAACGGTCAGCTCTCCTTCGCGTCGAACGGTTCGGTGCGGCTGAGCCTGGTCACGGTGGCGAACTGGAACGAGACGGAGAAGGCGGCGATCATGCTGCCGGGCACGTACGCGCCGGGCACCGTGCTGACCATCCGGATGGAGGTCACCGGCACCGGGACCACCACGCTGCGGGCCAAGGCCTGGGTCAAGGGCACGCCCGAGCCGGCGGACTGGATGATCACGGCGACCGACACCACCGCCTCGCTGCAGACGGCCGGTGGGGTCGACACCGAGATCTACCAGTCCGGGTCGGCGACGACGCCCAACACCTACCGCCTGGACAACCTCTGGGTCGGCAGGGCGGGGGAGATCCCTCCGGGCGTCTGACCCCGTCCACCCGATCGACCACCGACCCCCGGCGGCTCACCCGCCGGGGGTCGGTGCGTCGTCCGGTCACCCCTTGTGAGGACGACGGGACGGCCGCGGTCGACGACCATCGTGAGGGCCCTCCTGCGGGCCGGCGACCAGCGCATCGCCGCTGGTCGTCCCAGGCATGCCACCCGTCCTCGGAGGGTGGGAGAGGCGGTTGCACGAGATGGGGCGGACCCGCGCCGGAACGACGAGGCAGATCCCGGTCGCCCGGACCGTCCCCGGACCCACCGACGGCGGCCTCGCGATCGTCGTGGTGTCCTACGGCCCCGCGGTCCTGCTCGGCCAGAACCTGGCCACCGGGCGGCTCGCCGGCGACGACGTCCAGGTCGTCGTCGTCGACAACTTCTCCTCGGCGGAGAACCGTCGCGCGGTCCAGGAGCTCGGCGCGGCGCACGGCTGGCACGTCGTGGCGATGCCGGACAACCGCGGCTTCGGCGCGGCCTGCAACGCCGGCGTCGCCGCCGGCCGTGCGCTCGGCTGCACGACCTTCCTCTTCCTCAACCCGGACGCCGTCATCAGCAGCGCCACCGTGGCGGAGCTCCGGGCGCACAGCCTCCGCGAGCCCATGGCGCTGATCAGCCCGCGGCTGGTCGACTCGGCGGGCGGCACCGTCTTCACGGTGGCCCGCACCGACCTGCGCGACGGCCGGGTCCGCAGCCGGCCGGCCACGGCCGACCCGCGGACGACCGACCCCGGCGACTGGCTCTGCGGCGCCTGCGTCGTCGCCAGCGACGAGCTGCTCACCCGCATCGGCGCCTTCGACGAGGGCTACTTCCTCTACTGGGAGGACGTGGACCTGGGCTACCGCGCGGTCGCCGCCGGAGGTCGGGTGATCCTGCGGGAGGACCTGACCGCCGTCCACGACGAGGGCGGCACCCACGCCGACGGCCGGCCGGAGGGCGCCAAGTCGGCCCTGTACTACCGCTACAACTGCCGCAACCGGCTGGCCTTCGCCGCCCGCCACCTCGACCGGCGCGGGCTGCTGCGCTGGCTCGTCACCACCCCGGCGGTCAGCTGGGACATCCTGATGCGCGGCGGGCGGCGGCAGCTCCTGCAGTCGCCGGGCCTGCTCTGGGCGGCGGTGGCCGGGACGCTCGCCGGCGTCCGTCTGGCCCTGCCCGCCCTCGTCACCGGTCGCCGCCCGGGGACCCGCCGGCCGTCGGTGCTCATGGTCCACCCCGGCGCGGAGCTGTACGGCTCCGACCGGGTGTTCCTGGAGTCGGTCGAGGCCCTGCTGCCGAGCGCCGACGTGGTCGTCGCTCTGCCCGGGGACGGGCCGCTCACCGCCGAGCTGGAGCGCCGCGGCGCGCGGGTCGTGACCTGCCGGATGCCGGTGCTGCGCAAGGCGGTCCTGCGCCCGGCCGGGTTCCTCGCCCTGCTCCGCGACGCCGTCCTGGGTCTCGTGCCCGCCCTCCTGCTGCTGCGCAGGCATGGCACGGACGGCGTCGTCGTCAACACGACGATCCTCCCCTCCTGGCTGGTGCTCGCCCGGCTGACCGGCCGGCCGGTGGTCTGCCACGTGCACGAGGCGGAGTGGCCGGGACCAGCGTTCCTGCAGCCGCTGCTGCTCCTCCCGCTGCGTTCGGCGCGGACCGTCGTCGCCAACAGCCGCTTCACCCGCGACGTCCTCCTGGACCTGGTGCCCGGGCTCGCGGACCGGCTGACCGTGCTGGCCAACCCCGTGCGGGGGCCGGGTTCCCCGACGCCTCCCCGGGACCGGCTCGACGGCCCGGTGCGCCTGCTGTTCGTGGGGCGGCTGTCCCCGCGCAAGGGCCCGGACGTCGCGGTCGCCGCGCTCCGCGAGCTGCGCGCCCGCGGCGTCGACGCCCGGCTGACGCTGGTCGGTTCGGTGTTCCCGGGCTACGAGTGGTTCGAGGAGCGGCTGCGCGAGGGGGCCGCCGACCTGGGCGGGCACCTCGAGTTCGCCGGGTTCCGGAGCGACGTCGGCCCGGCCCTCGCCGACGCCGACGTGGTCCTCGTCCCGTCCGTCCTCGACGAGTCCTTCGGCAACACCGCGGTCGAGGCGGTGCTGGCGGGCCGGCCCACGGTGGTCAGCGGCCTGCGGGGTCTGCGCGAGGCCGTCGACGGCTACGCCGCGGCCCAGGTGGTCGAACCGGCCCGTCCCGGGTTCTGGGCCGACGCCGTCCAGCGCGTGGTCGACGACTGGGACTCGTTCCGCACCGCGGCCGTCCGGGACGCCCGCACGGCCCGCGACCGGCACGGACCGGCGCGGTACCGGCGCGGGCTGGCGCAGCTCCTGCTCGGCCGCACGACGGGGGACGTCCCGCTCCTGATCTTCCCGGAGGACGGCCCCGGCCGTGCTCAGGTCCCGACGACGGAGGAGCCGGTCCCGGTGGTTCTGCGATGACGACGATGACGACGCCGGCGGTCCGTGCGGCGGACCCCGGCACGGTGCGGGTCACGGTGGGGGTGCCGACCTACCGGCGCCCCGAGGTCCTGCGTGCGCTACTGCCCCTGCTGCTCGACCAGGTGCGCGAGGTATCCGCGGCCGGGAGCCGCTTCCACGCCGACGTCCTGGTGGTCGACAACGACCCCGACGGGAGCGCCGCGGACGTCGTGGCCGCCGTGCCCGGGGTCCGGTACGTGGCCGAGCCCACCCCGGGCATCGCCGCCGTCCGCAACCGGGCGCTCGACGAGGCCGCCGACGCCCGGGTGCTGGCCTTCATCGACGACGACGAGCGTCCGGCCGACGGGTGGCTGGCACACCTCCTGGGGACGTGGGCGGACACCGGTGCGGCAGCGGTCTCCGGCCGCGTCCTCGCCGAGTACGCCGGCGAGCCGGACCCGTGGATCCGGGCGGGGGAGTTCTTCGTCCGCCGCAGGATGGCGACCGGCACCGAGATCGACGCGGCCGCCTGCGGCAACCTGCTGCTCGACCTGGACCAGGTGCGCGCGTCGGGCGTCCGGTTCGACGCGTCGCTCGGTCTGAGCGGTGGCGAGGACACCCTCTTCAGCCGTCGGCTGGCCCTGGCGGGCGGCCGGATGGTCTGGTGCGACGAGTCCGCCGCCGTCGACCAGGTGCCGGCCGCACGGATGACCCGCGCCTGGGTGCGCATCCGGGCGTGCAGCCACGGGAACTCCACCGTCCTGGTCGATCTGCGCCTGGCCACCGGCGCCCGCTCGCGGCTGGTGGCGCGAGCCCGGGGCGCCGTGAAGGGCGTCCTCTGCATCGCCGGAGGTGCCGTGCGCTGGGGTTGGGGACTGGCCGGTCGCTCCCTGCGGCACCAGGCCCGGGGCGCGCGGTACGTCGTCCGCGGCGTCGGCATGGTCGGAGGCGCGAGCGGGTTCATGTACGAGGAGTACGCGCGCTCGGGTCGTCGCTGGCAGCGGGCGCGGGGAGCCGCACGATGATCGGCGCCGCGCAGCTCCGGACCGCGCTGAAGGCCGGCCGCCGCACCGCCCGCCGCGGTGCCGGGACGGTGCTCGGCTCGGCCGTCGAGGTGCGGACCGCCGCGCCGCACGTCGTCCTCACGTTCGACGAC
>DASQTE010000440.1:0-6739 GCA_035642035.1 Blastococcus sp. | reverse complement strand
GCCTCGAGCACCCAGCGGCTGGTCAGCCACGCCCACGGGCACAGCGGGTCGAACCAGAAGTCCACGCGGGCCTTCGTGGGGGCGCTCTGCACTGCCTCGGTCATCGTCTGGCTCCTTCGCGGTCTGTCGGCCGGCCGATCGCGCCGGTCTCCCTGGAAGCAAATCCGGATCGGGCGCGGGTTGTTCCCTCGTCGGCGGTTCCCCCGTGGAGTGGGCGTGTCCTCCGCGCATGGGAGGCTGCCCTGCGTGGCCGCTCCCAACCTGACCCGCACCGATGCCACTGCCCGCGCCGAACTCCTGGCCGTGCAGAGCTACGACCTCCAGCTCGACGTCACCGACGGCGACGGGCACCCCGGCGCGCGCACGTTCCGGTCGGTCACGACCGTGGAGTTCACTGCGCGGCAGGCCGGGGCCGAGACGTTCATCGACCTGGTCGCCGACACCGTGCACTCGGCGACGCTCAACGGCACCGCGCTCGACGTGAGCACCTACACCGAGGACGGCGGCCTGCCGCTGCCCGGCCTGGCCGAGCAGAACACCCTCGTCGTCACCGCCGACTGCCGGTACTCCAACTCCGGCGAGGGCCTGCACCGCTTCGAGGACCCCGAGGACGGGCAGGTCTACCTCTACACCCAGTTCGAGCCGGCCGACGCCAAGCGCATGTTCGCCTGCTTCGACCAGCCCGACCTCAAGGCGACGTTCACGATGCACGTGGTGGCGCCGTTCGACTGGCAGGTCGTCTCCAACACCGGTGGCCGCACCATCGAGGCCGGCCCCGCGGGTTCCCAGCTGGCCCACTTCGAGCCGACCAAGCGCATCTCGACGTACCTCGTGGCGCTGATCGCCGGCCCGTACGCCAAGGTCACCGACTCGCACGAGGGCATCCCGCTGGGTCTGTACTGCCGCGCCTCGCTGGCCAAGCACCTCGACGCCGACGAGCTCTTCCGCGTCACCAAGCAGGGCTTCGACTTCTACCACCGGGTGTTCGACTACCCGTACCCGTTCGACAAGTACGACCAGCTCTTCGTGCCGGAGTTCAACGCCGGGGCCATGGAGAACGCCGGCGCGGTGACGTTCCTGGAGGACTACGTCTTCCGGTCGAAGGTCAGCCGGGCCCGCTACGAGCGGCGCGCGGAGACGATCCTGCACGAGCTCGGCCACATGTGGTTCGGCGACCTGGTCACCATGCGCTGGTGGGACGACCTCTGGCTCAACGAGTCGTTCGCGACCTACATCAGCACGCTGTGCCAGGCGGAGGCGACCGAGTACACGACCGCCTGGACGACGTTCGCCAACACCGAGAAGGCCTGGGCGTACGCGCAGGACCAGCTGCCCTCCACGCACCCGATCGCGGCGGACATCCCCGACGTCGCCGCGGTCGAGGTCAACTTCGACGGCATCACCTACGCCAAGGGCGCCTCGGTCCTCAAGCAGCTGGTGGCCTACGTGGGCCGGGACGAGTTCCTGGCCGGCGTGCGCCGGTACTTCCGCAAGCACGAGTTCGGCAACACCACGCTCGCCGACCTGCTGGCGCCGCTGGAGGAGAGCTCCGGCCGCGACCTCACCGAGTGGGTCGAGCAGTGGCTGCGGACCAGCCAGGTGAACACCCTGCGGCCGGTCTTCGAGCTGACCAGCGACGGCCGCTACAAGAGCTTCACGATCGAGCAGACCGCCGTCACCGAGCACCCGGTGCTGCGCAACCACCGGCTCGCGGTGGGCCTCTACAGCGAGGGTCCCGGAGGGCTGACCCGCAGCGACCGGGTCGAGCTGGACGTCGCCGGCGCCCGCACCGCGATCCCCGAGCTGGTCGGGCACCCCGCGGCCGACCTGGTGCTGGTCAACGACGACGACCTGACCTACGCCAAGCTGCGGCTGGACGAGCGCTCGCTGGGGACGCTGCGCACGCGGATCGGCGCCATGCCCGACCCGCTGGCCCGCGCGCTGTGCTGGTCGGCCGCCTGGGACATGACCCGGGACGCCGAGCTGCCCGCCCGCGAGTGGGTGCAGCTCGTGCTGGCCGGCGTCGACGCGGAGACCGAGATCAGCGTCGTCCAGGCGCTGCTCGCGCGGGTGCAGACGGCGCTGTCGTCCTACGCCGACCCGACCTGGGCGCCGACCGGGTGGTCGGCCCTGGCCGACCACGCCATGACCGCGCTGGAGGCGGCGCCGGCGGGCAGCGACATGCAGCTGCAGTGGTCACGCACGCTGGCCAGCGCCGCGCGCACCGAGGAGCACGCCGCGGTGCTGCGCGGGCTGCTCGACGGCTCGCGCACGGTCGAGGGCCTCGAGGTCGACGCCGACGCGCGCTGGGCCTTCCTCTCCGGGCTGATCGCGATCGGCGCCGCGGGTGATGCCGAGATCGACGCCGAGGCCGAGCGGGATCCCACCGCGACCGGCATCCGGCGGGCCGCCACCGCGCGGGCGCTGCGCCCGACGGCGGAGTCGAAGGAGGAGACCTGGCAGCGAGCCTTCCACGACGACGACGTGCCCAACGCGGTGCACGAGGCGATCCTGCAGGGCTTCTGGCACCCCGCCCAGCGTGAGCTCACCGCGGGCTACGTCGAGCGGTACTTCACCGAGATCCGCCCGATGTGGGACCGCCGTCCCGGGGAGATCGCCAAGAACGCCGTCCAGTACCTGTTCCCGCCGGTCGTCGAACCCCGGACCATCGTCGCCGCCGACGCCTGGCTGGCCGACACCGAGCAGCCCCCGCCGCTCCGCCGGTTGATCTCCGAGGGCCGGGACGGCATCGCCCGGGCGCTGCGGGCCCGCGAGCGGGACGCCGACGCGAACCTCTGAGCGACCACGACGGCGCCGCACCTCCAGGGGTGCGGCGCCGTCGTCGTTATCGGCCTTGCAGGGGCCGCGGCAAGCGTGCGAGCCGTGGGGGCAGGGGTCCTTCGTCAGTGGCGGCGCAGGGAGGCCGGGTGGCCGGCCTGGTCCGACAGCTGGCGGAGGCCGTTGATGATGCCGCCGACCAGGTCACCGCTGGCGAAGGACGTCGTCATCGAGAGGACGGCGAGCGCGCAGGCGCGGTCGGGCAGCCGGCGGGAGGCACCCGCGCCGGTGACGACCTCGACCACCTTCTGGCCGGGCGACACGGCGATGAGCACCGAGTCCGTCGGGTGGGCACCGGAGCGGGCGTGCATCTCCTCGGCCTGGACCCGGGTCCGCTTGCCCAGGTCGCCGATGTAGAGGGTGAACCGCAGCCCGGTCTCGCGGGAGGACATGGTGAGCGCCTCGTCCAGCCGTGCGAGCTCCTGGAACGTGAAGATCTCGTCCAGCCGGGACTGCTCCGCCTCCTCCGAGCGCGAGGCGGCGGTGTGCTCCGTGGCCGTGTCGTGCGACTCGGTCTCGAGCGCGCGGGTCATCGCCGTCCTCCCGGGACAGTCGTCGTGGAGTGGGTCATCGGGTCCGTCACCAGGTCCCGCGAGCGCCGCCGAGCGGGCCGGCGTCGACGCGACGGGGGGCCGCGGAGGCCCCGTGCGCGGACGCGCCCTGGGCGGCCGCGGGCCCGGCGCCGCCCTGCGAGTCGGTGTTCCGCTCACCCGGCTGCTCCGGGTACACCGACGAGCCGAGGGCCGCCGTCGAGGCACCGGGCACCGCGGCGGGACCGGAGCTGGGAGCCGGTCCGTGGCCGGCGTCGACCGGGTGCTCCGGGTGCGGCTCGTACCACACCGGCGCGTGGTCCCATGGCTGGCCGGGCTTGTAGCGGGTGCGCTTGCGCCCGCCGGGGAGGGTCAGCAGCGCCAGCACCGCGATGACGGCCAGCGGGATGCCGACGAGTACGAGAAGGACCTCGACGGTGTTCACGCGCGACAACTTACCGGCAGCGCCCGGTGTTCATCGGGTCTGCTCCCACGACGCGGGGCGCCGGTCGGCCCAGGGGCGCGCCGCCTCCAGCTGGGCGGACAGGGCGAGCAGCGTCGTCTCGTCCGCCGGGCGGCCCACGAGCATGCTGCCGACCGGCAGCCCGTCCTCGGTCCAGTGCAGCGGGACGCTCACGGCCGGCTGCCCCGTGACGTTGAACAGCGCGGTGAAGGCGGCGTAGCGCTTCTGCCGCTCGAAGTCCGCGGCGCCGTCCCCGTCGGCGTCGAACCAGCCCAGCGGCCGGGGCGTCATCGTGCACACCGGCACCAGCAGGACGTCGTACCGCCGGGTGGCCAGCAGGAACCGGCGGGAGAACAGCCGGAGCGCCGTCATCGACTCCATCGCCGCCTGCGCGGACATGCGCAGACCCCGCGCCCGCAGCTCCCTGGTCAGCGGGCGCAGCTCGCCGACCCGGTCGGCCGGGACCGGCAGCAGCGTGCCGGACAGGGCCCACACCTGCTCGAACGACGGGAGCACGTCGGGTCCCAGCAGCCCGGCCGGGACGTCCTCGACCTCGTGCCCCAGGGAGGCCAGCAGCGCCGACGCGTCCTCGAACGCCTCGGTCACCTCCGGGTCCAGGACGACGTCGGGCATGGGCGACTCGAGGTAGCGGCCGATCCGCAGCCGGCCTGGGGCGCGGTCCGCGGCACCGAGGAAGGTCTCCCCCGGGAGCAGCGGCGGCGCCCAGGCGGGGTCGCCCAGCACCGGTCCGGCCATGGCGTCCAGCATCGCGGCGGCGTCCCGGACGGTCCGGGCCAGCGGGCCGTTGGTGCCCAGGCCGGTGATCTCGCTGCCGAAGGGCGCGTTGCTGACCCGCCCGCGGGTGGGCTTGATGCCGTAGATCCCGTTGATCGACGCCGGGATGCGGATCGAGCCGCCCCCGTCGCTGCCCTGCGCGAACGGCAGCATCCCCGCGGCCACGGCGACGGCCGCCCCACCGCTGGAGCCGCCCGCCAGCCGCGTCGGGTCCCACGGGCAGCGGGCCGGGCCGGCCAGGGCGTTGTCGGTGTAGCAGGGGAAGCCGAACTCCGGGGTGTTGGTCTTGCCCACGCTGATCGTCCCCGCGGCGGCGAGCTTGGTGACCACGGCGTCGTCGACGGTGGGCACGAAGTCCGCCATCACCGTCGAGCCGAACGTCGTCCGGACGCCGGCGGTGTTGTTCAGGTCCTTGATCGCCGTCGGGACGCCGAGCAGCGGCGGGAGGTCCCCGCCCTCGCGGACCAACGACTCCGCCCGGCCGGCCGCCTCGCGGGCGCGCTCGGGCGTGACGGTGAGGAAGGCGCCGAGCCCCGCGTCGAGGGCGGCGATGCGGTCCAGCGCGTGCTCGACCAGCTCGGTCGGGCTCACCTCCTTCGCCCGGACGGCGGCGGCCTGCTCGAGCGCGGTGAGGTCGTGCAGCTGGGTCACGGCGCCGACGCTAGCCCGCGGGTCTCACTCCGCGTCGGGCACGCCGATCGGGTTGCCTGCCGGCCAGTCCCCCGCCGCGACGACCGCCCGGCGCACCGGTGCCAGCAGGCCGGCCAGCCGGTCGCACGCGGTGTCGCCCAGCGCCTGCCACGGGGCCAGCGCCAGCCGGTCGGTGTCGGCCTCGATCGCGGCGACCATCGCGAGCCCCTCGGCGGTCAGCTCGCCCTCGTCCATCCACCGCCGCGCGACCAGCCGCGCGGTCGCGTCGTCCCAGGCCGCGTCGTCCCAGCCGCGGGCCCGCATCAGCCACTCCCGGTCCGACCGCCCGGCGGCCGCGGCGAGCACGTGGGCGGTGATGCCGTCGACCTCGCGCTGCGCGAGCGCCACGGTGTGGCCGTCGCCGCGGTGCTCGCGCAGCGTGGTCAGCGACTGCCACAGCCGCAGGTGCGGCTCGTCGGGCACGGGCACCCCGGTGTTCGCCGCGGCGAGGGGCCGGCCGGGCAGTTCCACCGCGGCGGCCGCCGTCGCGGCGAGGTCCGCGGCCTCGGCGGCCTCGGGCGAGGAGGGCCAGCCGTCGCCGAGCACCCGCCGTACCGCCGCGTCGACCCCCGCGAGACGCGCCTCGAGCGCCGCCGCCGGGGACGTTCCGGCCCAGACCTGCGGCACGCGGCGCCCGACGAAGTCCGGCGCGAAGTTGTAGAAGACCGCCGTCACGACCTCGGGACCCACCGGGCCCAGCGGAGCCGCGCGCTGGGCGAAGTAGCCGTTCCAGAAGCCGCGCAGCCCGACCTGCTCGGCGGCGTCCCGGCACTCCCGGGCGAAGTAGGTCAGGGCGTGGAACGGCTCGGCGAGTGCCCAGAGCCTCCGGGCGGTTCCCGGAGAACTCATGCACTGACGCTTTCCGGCACGCCCAGCCAGTCGCGCCAGCGTGGGTCCACCGTCCGGGTGCCGAGGAGCCGCCAGGCGGCGCCGCTCGGCGTCCGCGGCGGGTGCGGGAGCGCCCAGCCCATCTCGGCCAGCGAGCGGTCGGCTTTGGTGTGGTTGCACCGGCGGCAGGCGGCCACGACGTTGTCCCAGGTGTGCGTGCCGCCGCGGCTGCGCGGGACGACGTGGTCGATGCTCGTGGCCGACCCGCCGCAGTAGACGCAGGTCTGCCCGTCACGGGTGAAGACCGCCCGGCGGGACAGCGGCACGGACGCCGGGTAGGGCACCCGCACGAAGCGGGTCAGCCGGACGACGACGGGCACGGGCAGGCTCACCCGCTCCGCGTGCACCACGTCCGCCGCGGAGTCGACCGGCTCCGCCTTCTCGGCCAGGACGAGCACGATGGCCCGGCGGCTCGACACCACGCACAGGGGCTCGTAGGTGGCGTTGAGCAGGAGGGTGGCGCTCGTCGTGCCCGGCGACGGGACAGGCAGGAGCGATGGGTGGTGGGGGTCGCGGCGGGGGCCTGGATGACCCA
>DASQTE010000439.1:0-3306 GCA_035642035.1 Blastococcus sp. | reverse complement strand
CGCGGACCTCGACGTCATCGACCTGGACGTGCTGGTCCGGTCCTGGGCGCGGACGGTCGGCGAGGACTGGACGGCGGTGCCGGCCAGGCGGCCGTGAGCTCGATCGTTCGTGCCGCTCACCAGTTCGAATACTCAGAGTGTCTATGCTGCGACGGTGGGCGATCTCAAGGACCGTCGAGCGGTCAGGAAGGCGCGGACGCGCGAGCACCTCCGCACCGTCGCCCAGCGCATGTTCGCCGAGGGCGGCTTCGACGCGGTGACGATCGCCGACATCGCCCGCCAGGCCGACGTCGCCGTCCAGACGGTGTTCAACCACTTCCCCACGAAGGAAGAGCTCTTCTTCGAGGGCCGGGTCCCGTGGGTCGACGGCTTCGCCGCGGCCGTTCGCGATCGCGCGCCCGGGGAGTCGCCGCTCACCGCGCTGCGCGTCTGCCTCGTCGGGACGGTCCGCGACCTGGTCGCCTCGCACAGCACGCCCGAGCGCCGCTGCTACATCGCCACCCTGGAGGCGTCGGAGTCGCTGCGCGTCCAGGAGCGGGAGCTGGTGCACGTGGCCGAGCTCCGCCTCCGCGACGCGCTGCACGAGGCGTGGACCGCCGAGCCGGAGGCTCCCGACACCCCCGCCGACCCCGCCACGGCGGCGGCGCTGGTCGCGGCCGTGTGGCTGTCGACCGCCCGCACGCTCGTCGTCGGGCAGCGCCCCCTGCTGAGCGACGGCGGCTGCCCCGAGCGGGCCGCGGCCGAGATCACGGACCTGACCGACCGCCTGCTCGGGCAGCTCCAGGGCGGCCCGGGTGCCCTGCACGGCCGGCGCGCGGACGCCCGGCGGACCGACACCGGCTGGCCGCCGGCCGGGATGAGTCGCGCCGTCTGACCGGGACGGCTCAGACGCTCGCCGGCTCCAGCAGGTCGGACGACGCCGGCGCCGCGATCGGCACCAGGACGTCGTCGACCACGCGCTCCACCTCGTCGGCGGTCATCGCGCCGTCGCCGCCCGCGGTGTACCGCTGCCACCAGAAGGCCTGCAGCACCGAGCCCAGGAGCGCCAGCCGGCCCGGCTCGATCGGCTCGCCCCGCTCGTCCGAGCGGCGTCCGAGCTCGGCGACGACGTCGGCCAGCGGGCGCACCAGTGCGTCGTCCAGGCCGGAGCGCAGCTGCTCCTCGTGGAGGGCGGCGCCGACGAGGCTGGCGACGGCTCGCTCCTCGCGGTCCAGCGGCCGGGTCCAGCGGGAGGCCAGGGAGACGAGGTCGGCGCGCAGCGAGCCGGCGTCCTCGGGCAGCGCCACGAGGCGGAACCGGCCGACGGCGGTTCGCGCCAGGGCGGCCATGGTGGGCCACCGCCGATAGATGCCGGCCTTCCCCGCGCGGGCGCGGCCGGCGATCCGGTCGCTGTTGAGGCGTCCCCAGCCCTCGTCGGCGAGGATGTCCACCGCGACCGACAGCAGCTGCTCGGACAGCTCGGAGCTGAGCGGCCGTCCTGGCGTCCCGCTCATGACCTGATCCCGTGACGCGATGTCATACGCACCGCGACATCGTGGCCTGTCGATGGACCGACCACAATGACTGGCGCAGGAGAATGTTGAGTACTTGAGTACTTGAAACTTTGTGCAGACCGTCGGC
Source organism: Blastococcus sp. (assembly GCA_035642035.1). Lineage (GTDB taxonomy): Bacteria > Actinomycetota > Actinomycetes > Mycobacteriales > Geodermatophilaceae > Blastococcus_B. The sequence continues at coordinate 1,686 of DASQTE010000439.1, read as the reverse complement.
GGCCGGCGTCGATCAGGCGCCGGCGGCGCTCTCCACGTGCACCCGGACGGTCGCGCCGTCCTCGGACAGCCAGCCCTGGCTGCGCGCGGAGGCGATCATCCGGTCCCACTGCGCCTGCCACTCCGGGCCGGCCGCGCGCGGCTGCGCGGCGGCGTGCAGCGCGGCGACGTCCAGGAGCACGGTCTCGCTGTCCTGGAACCGGCCGAGCCCGGCGCGTTCCAGCACGTCCGCGGCCTCCTCGTCGGTGACCTCGCCCAGGGCCAGGTGCAGCCGGCCGAGGTCGTCGACGTCGACGACCCGCGCCTCCGGACGCTCCTCGGCGCCCCCGATAACCTCCACGATCACGGCGACCTCCTCGTCATGGGGCTGTTATGGCCACAACGGCCGTCACACATGCCAGGGGAAGCGCGAGAAATCCGGGTCGCGCTTCTCGAGGAACGCGTCCCGCCCCTCGACGGCCTCCTCGGCCATGTAGGCCAGCCGGGTCGTCTCGCCCGCGAACAGCTGCTGGCCGACCAGGCCGTCGTCGATCAGGTTGAACGAGTACTTGAGCATCCGCTGCGCGGTGGGGCTCTTCGCGACGATCCGCCGTCCCCAGTCCAGCGCCGTCGCCTCCAGGTCGGCGTGGGGGACGACGCGGTTGACCATGCCCATCGCGTGGGCGTCCTGCGCGGTGTACTCGTCGCCGAGGAAGAAGATCTCGCGGGCGAACTTCTGCCCCACCTGGCGGGCGAGGTAGGCGGAGCCGAAGCCGCCGTCGAAGCTGCCGACGTCGGCGTCGGTCTGCTTGAACCGGGCGTGCTCGGCGCTGGCCAGGGTCAGGTCGGAGACCACGTGCAGGCTGTGCCCACCCCCGGCGGCCCACCCGGGGACGACGCAGATGACGACCTTGGGCATGAAGCGGATCAGCCGCTGCGCCTCCAGGACGTGCAGCCGGCCGCTCGAACCGGACGCGTGCTCGTAGCCGTACTTCCCGCGCACCCGCTGGTCACCGCCGGAGCAGAAGGCCCAGCCGCCGTCCTTGGGGCTCGGCCCGTTGCCGGTCAGGATCACGCAGCCGACGTCGGTGGCCAGCCGCGCGTGCTCGAGCGCGGTGATCAGCTCGTCGACGCTCTGCGGCCGGAAGGCGTTGCGCACCTCGGGGCGGTCGAAGGCGATGCGGACGACGCCCGCGTCGACGGCCCGGTGATAGGTGATGTCGGAGAAGTCGAAGCCCTCGACCGGCGCCCAGGCGGAGCTGTCGAAGATCTCGGAGACGTCGTCGCGGGCGCTCATGGGCTCGAACCTATCCGGGCCGTGCGGTGCCGGCTGCGGCGCTCACTGGCCCAGGAGGCCGCCCACCGGACCGGTGACGCCACCGACGACATCGCCGACCGTCCCGGTCACCGGGTCCAGCACCTCGCACACACAGTCCTCCGGCGGCAGCTGGTTGCCGCCGGGTTGCGTGCCACCGCCGGGCTGGGTCCCGCCGCCGGGCTGGGTGCCACCGGGCTGGGTCCCGCCGGGTGACGTCCCGGGCGTCGCCCCGCCGCCGGACGGCGTCCCGGCGGGGCTGGTGCCGCCGCCGGCCGGGGCGGTGCCGCTGCCGGTCCACGTCCCGGTCCCGGCGGAACCGCCCGTGCCGCCGCCCGCGGCCCCACCCGTCGCCGCACCACCCGTCGCCGCACCACCCGTCGCGACACCTCC
>DASQTE010000438.1:0-2623 GCA_035642035.1 Blastococcus sp. | reverse complement strand
GGCCGACGTCGCGACCAGGACCGCCCCGCCGTCGATCGGCATCCGCGGCAAGTCGCTCGAGGCGCCGACCCGTCACCGCGGCGTCCGGTCCCTGGACCTCTTCCTGGGGACGCTCGGCGCGGACGGGACCCGTCGGGCCGTCGTCACCCTGCCGAAGGTCACCGATGTCGACCAGGTGAAGGCGTTCCTCTCCGTCCTGGGGGCGCTGGAGGCGGCGCACGGTGTGGCGCTGGACCTGGAGCTGCAGATCGAGACCCCGCAGGCGGTGCTCGGGCCGGAAGGGACCGCCACCCTCGCCCGCATGGTGCACGTGGCCGGACCCCGGCTGGTCGGGCTGCACTACGGCACGTACGACTACAGCGCGGCCCTGGGCATCGCGGCCGCGTACCAGGCGTCGGACCACCCCGCGGCCGACTTCGCCAAGCAGCTGATGCAGGTGGCGGTGGCCGGGACCGGGGCCCACGCGGTGGACGGCTCGACCAACGTGCTGCCGGTCGGGCCGCGCGAGCAGGTGCACGCCGCCTGGCGGTTGCACGCCGGGCTGGTGCGCCGCGCGCTGGAGCGCGGCTTCTACCAGGGCTGGGACCTGCACCCCGCGCAGCTGGTGACCCGGTACGTGACCACCTACGCGTTCTTCCGCGCCGCGCTCCCGGCCGCCGCCGGCCGCCTCGCCGCGTACCTCGACCGGGGCGACGCCGGCGTCCTCGACGAGCCGGCCACGGCCCGCGCGCTCGCGGCCGTGGTGCTGCGGGGCCTGGACTGCGGTGCGGTGGACGACGACGAGGTCCGGGCAGCCGGTGGTCCGGATCGCCAGGTCCTGGATAGTGTTGCTGGCCGGCGGCCAGGGGGAGCGGGAGTGGCCGCCGAAGGCCGAGCCCGCTGATGCTCGGCGAGGCTCGCCCGAGAGGTTCTGCGATGACGGCACTCCCTGTCGCTGCCTGCCCCACGGAGGCAGAACTCGAGTTCGACCGTCAGGTCGACGCGCTGGTCATGACCGGGCTGCCGGAGGCGATGGAGCTCGCCGAGGGCTGTTTCCGCGCCTGCGCGGAGCCGCTGCGGGACCTGCTGCCCCCCGTCCCGGGCGACAGCGACCGGATCCCGTTCGCCGTCGTCTTCCCCGCCGTGCCGGTCGTGCCGGTCCTGGAGACCGTGCACACCGTGGGTGGGGCGGGCTTCACGACGATGGGCGAGGAGGAGGTCGCGAGCTTCCGCCCGCTGCCCGAGCTCGGCGTCCCGGCCGGGCCCTACCTCCTCCTCGACGTCGACCTGGGTGCCGACACCTTCGACGTGCCGCCCGGCGACGTGCTGCCCCGCCTCGCGGCCGAGGGCCGGGCACCGCTGACCATCGCCGAGGGGCTGGCGCTGCTCGTCTCCGACCCGGGCGTCCTGCGCAGCCGCAACTGCTTCTCCGTGGCCGGGTCCCGGGCGGGCGACAAGCGGGTCCCGGCGTTCTGGGTCAGCGCCCGCCGTCCGCGCCTCGGCTGGTGCTACCAGGGCGCGCCGCACAGCTGGCTGGGGACGGCGTCCTGCGCCGGTCGCCGGGGTGAACCGCACGCCATCTGACCCGGTGGCGCCTGCCCCGGTTGCAGGCCGCCCGGGCGCATGTCCCAGAATGAGGACTCGATCGACCGGACTGAGCCGGTTCGGAAGCACCACGGGGGGCTGGTGGAGGGATCCGCGACGGAGTGCTCGTCGCAGGTCGTCCCCAGGCAGCGGACCTCGGACGGGACGGTGTCTGTGAGCCACGGGCACGCGGCGGCCGTCGTCGCCAGCGAGTCGGAGCTGCTCGGTGTGGCTCTGCCGTTCCTCGACGCCGGCCTGCGCGAGGGGGACCTGGTCACGCTGAACTGCCCCCCGGACACCGTCACCCTGATCTGCCGTGAGCTCGGCGAACGGGCCACGGAGGTGGAGTCCGAACCGCGCCTGAGCCTGCTCGGCTCCCGGGCACCCGATGCCCTCACGATGTGCAGCCGGTTCCTGGAACGGGCGACTGCGGCGGCCTCGGGGCGGCTGCGCCTGCTGTCCGAGGTCGACTTCGGACGCGACCCCGCCGACTGGCGCGAGGGGCAGCGGTTCGAGTCGGTCTACAACCGGCTGATGGGCGACGCGCCGGCGTCGGTGGTCTGCCTCTACGACAGGCGGCGGCTGCCCGGGTCGGTCGTGTCGAGCGCGGCCGCGACCCACCCGCAGCTCCTCGACGGCCCCGGCCGATTCGTGCCCAGCGCGGACTTCCAGGACCCGGGCACCTACATCCCGTCGCTGCCGCTGCCCCGCGAGCCGATCGAGGACGGCGAGCCGGTCTTCGCCGTCGACGACGCGCCCACCCTGGCCGGCCTGCGGCACCAGCTCGGGGCGACGCTCGCCTCGCTCGTGTCCGACCGCGACCAGCAGGAGGACCTGCACCTGGCCGCCAGCGAGATCGCGGCCAACGCCTTCCGGCACGGCACGCGCCCGGTGTCGGCACGGGTGTGGAGCGGGGGCGGCCGCATCATCTGCGTGATCACCGACCGGGGGACCTCCTACGCCGACCCGTTCAGCGGATTCGTGCCGGCGCACGGCCTCGACCTGTCGCACGGCGGCATGGGGCTCTGGCTCGCCCGCAAGCTCTGGGACCACGTCGACC
>DASQTE010000437.1:0-3529 GCA_035642035.1 Blastococcus sp. | reverse complement strand
GGTGAGCATGACCGAGGGCGGCTACGTCGGCTTTAATCGCTGGGACCCCCTCACCGAGACCCGCGTGGACCGCGCGATCCTGCGCACCCGGACCGCTTCCTTCCCCTACTTCGGCCTCGACCCGGACGACCCCCGTGACTGACGAAGGACCCCTCCGCTCCCCACCGCTCGCAGGCTCGCAGCAGGCCACCGCAGAGGGGCCACCGGCCGAGGAACGGCCGATGCCGCCGCCGCACTGGGAGGCCGACATCGTGGCGGCCGACGGCGGCACGGTGCACCTGCGCCCGATCTGCCCCGAGGACGCCGATGCGCTGACCGGCCTGATGGACCGCAGCAGCGACCAGACCCGCTACTACCGATTCTTCGGCCCGATGAAGCGGCTCTCGGCGAAGGACCTGCACCGGTTCACCCACGTCGACCACGTCGACCGGGTGGCCTTCGTCGTCCTCCTGGGCGAGCAGCTCATCGCCGTCGGCCGGTTCGACCGGTATCCGGGCACCGACGACGCCGAGATCGCCTTCCTGGTCGAGGACGCCCACCAGGGCCGCGGGCTGGGGTCGGTGCTGCTCGAGCACCTGGCCGCCGCCGGCCGCGAGCGCGGGATCAAGAACTTCGTCGCCGAGGTGCTGGCCCAGAACAGCAGGATGGTGCGCGTCTTCCAGGACGCCGGCTACCACGCCGAGCGGTCCTACGAGGACGGCGTCGTCCACCTGACGTTCCCGATCGAGCAGACCGAGGACGCGCTCGCCGTCGCCTACGAGCGCGAGCAGCGCAGCGAGTCCCGCTCGATCGCCCGCCTGCTGCGCCCCTCGTCGGTCGCCCTCGTCGGTGCCAGCAACGACGACGGGAAGATCGGCAACGCGCTGCTGCGCCACCTGCTCGACTACGGCTTCGCCGGGCCGGTCTACCCGGTCAACCCCGGCGCCCGCCACGTCCGCGGGGTGCCCGCCTACGCAGACATCGAGTCCATCCCTGAGGACGTGGACCTCGCCGTGCTCGCGGTGCCTGCGGACGAGGTGGCCGGCGTGGTGGAGGCGGCCCGGCGGAAGCGGGTCCGCGGGCTGATCGTCGTCTCCGGTGGGTTCGGCGAGACCGGCGCCGAGGGGCTGGCTGCCGAGCGCCGGCTGGTCGCTGCGGCGCGCGCCTCCGGCATGCGGGTCGTCGGCCCCAACTGCCTGGGGATGGTCAACACCGACCCCGACGTGCGCCTGAACGCCTCGCTCGCGCCCATGGTCCCCGGACGCGGCCGGGTCGGGTTCTTCGCCCAGTCCGGATCGCTCGGCGTCGCCCTCCTCGAACGGGCGCGCAGCCGCAATCTCGGCCTGTCCACGTTCGTCTCCGCGGGCAACCGTGCCGACGTCAGCGGCAACGACCTGCTCCAGTACTGGGCGACCGACCCCAGCACCGAGGTCGTGCTCCTGCACCTGGAGAGCTTCGGCAACCCCCGCAAGTTCGCCAGGCTGGCCCGCAGCGTGGGGCGGACCAAGCCGGTCGTCGCCGTGAAGAGCGGTCGGCACGTGAGGGTCACCCGCGGCCTGGCCGGCACGTCCGTGGCGGTGCCCGAGCAGTCGGTGGCCGCCCTGTTCGCCTCGGCGGGCGTCATCCGCGTCGAGACGGTGGCGCAGATGTTCGACGTCGGCACGCTCCTGGCCCACCAGCCGCTGCCGGCCGGCAAGCGGGTGGCGATCGTCGGCAACTCCACCGCGATCGGCTGGCTGGTCGCCGACGCCGTCCTGGAAGAGGGGCTGGAGCTCGCCCGGGACGAGCCGGTCGACATCGGTACCGGGGGCACGCCCGAGGACTTCCGCGTCGAGCTGCAGGCGGCCGTGGACGACGACGGGGTGGATGCGGTCGTCGCCGTCTTCCTCCCGCCGCTCATGTCCGGCTCGAAGGAGTTCGGGCCGGCGCTGCGCGACGTCGCCCGGACGTCGGCCAAGCCGATCGTGGCGAGCTTCCTGTCCACGGAGGGCGTCCCCCGAGAGCTGGCCGTCCTGGACGACGACGGCATGCCGGCGCGTGGCTCGGTGCCCTCGTACTCCACGCCCGAACGCGCGGTGATCTCGCTGGCCAAGGCGGTGGAGTACGCCGACTGGAGGCGGCGGCCGGTGGGCGACGTGCCCGAGCTGCCCGACGTCGACGAGTCGTCGGCCGGGGCCCTCGTGCGCAAGGTGCTGGCCGACGCCCCAGCCGGCCGGGAGCTCACCGACGACGAGCTGATCGCACTGCTGGCCGCCTACGGCGTCCCGCTGCTGGGGACCCGGACGGTCACCGACGCCGAGCAGGCCGCCGCGGCGGCGGAGGAGATCGGCTACCCCGTCGTCCTCAAGTCGACGGCGCCGTGGCTGCGGCACCGCTCCGACCTGGGCGGCGTCCGGCTCGACCTGGTCGACGCCGACGCGGTGCGCGCCGCGTTCGCCGCCATCCCGTCCGGCGATCCGGTGATCGTGCAGGAGATGGCCGCGCCCGGCGTCGCCACGGTCGTCGAGATCGTCGACGACCCGTCCTTCGGCGCGCTGGTCAGCTTCGGGCTCGGGGGAGTGGCGACCGACCTGCTGGGCGACCGGGCCTACCGCACGCTGCCGCTGACCGACCTGGACGCCGCCGAGCTGGTGCGGGCGCCGCGCGCGTTCCCGCTCCTGGACGGTTACCGCGGCTCGGAGCCGGTCGACCTGGCGGCGCTGGAGGACGTGCTGCTGCGGGTGGCGCGCCTCGCCGACGACCTGCCCGAGGTGCTCCGGCTGACGCTGGAACCGGTGATCGTCGGCCCGCCCAACCCCTGGCACGGCGGCCGGTCACTGGTCGTCGCCGGCGGCAGCGCGCACGTCGGCCCGCCGACGGCGCGGGTCGACCCCGGCCCGCGGAGGATGCGCTCGCCGGTCTGAGCGCGTCCTGGCTCACCATGGCCGGTCCCGGCTCACCACCGGTGCTGAGCCAGGACCCGGAACGATCAGGAGACCTGATCATCCGACGACGAGAGCCCGCCCCCTGCCGGGGACGGGCTCTGGTCGTGCCTGGCTCAGGCGAGGTAGTCGCGCAGGGCGTCGGCGCGCTGCGGGTCGCGCAGCTTGGCCATCGTCTCGCGCTCGATCTGCCGCACCCGCTCGCGGGAGAGGCCGAACTGCTTGCCGATCTGCTCCAGCGTCCGCGGCTGGTGGCCGTCGAGGCCGAACCGCAGCATCACGACGTCGCGCTCACGGTCCTCGAGGGTCTCGAGGACGTTGCGGACGTCGCCCTTCATCATCTGGAAGGCGACGGCGTCCTCGGCCACGGCGGCGTCGGCGTCCTCGATGAAGTCACCGAGGCGGGACTCCTCGTCGGCGCCGACGGTCTGGTCGAGGCTGACCAGATCGCGGCTGTACTCGAGCAGCTCGGTGATCCGGGCCTCGGGGATGTCCAGCTCGAGGCCGAGCTCCTCCGCGGTCGGCTCGCGCTCCAGCTCCTGGTGCATGCGGCGCCGCGTGCGGACCACCTTGTTGACCTGCTCGGCCAGGTGGACGGGCAGCCGGATGGTGCGCCCGGAGTCGGCCAT
>DASQTE010000436.1:0-2354 GCA_035642035.1 Blastococcus sp. | reverse complement strand
CCCCAAAACGACCAGCCCGGCCAGCGCGAGCGGGAACCCGCCGAGCGCCCAGCGGGACAGACGACCCGGCCGGCGCTGCTGCGGACCGGCGGGGCCCGATGCGCCGCGGGAACCGGTCACCGGTACACCTCCGTCGTCCGTTCGTGCCGTGCCGGCTCCCCGCGAGGAATGTCACCGGGCGTTGCCGGCGTTGTCACCGGCGAGCAACGGGTCCGCTCCTAGACTGGACCCGTGCCCCAGGGCATGGACCGGCCCGACGACCGCGCACCGCCGACGGCGAGCAGCGCGCGAGGCCCGGTTCCCGGCACCGACGCCGGTTCGCAGCGTTGCGACCCCATGAGCTTGCGCCGACACAGCTGTCCGGCGCCACCCGTGGCGACCTGGTCGCCCGACACCCAGAGACGGATGGACCCCGAATGAGCACTGCCCGACCGATGCCCTTCACCGACGACCACGGCGACCAGTTCCCCGGCGCCGTCCCCGCTCCGGCGCCCGCACCGGCGCAGGCCCCCTCCGACCGCCTCGTGCGCATGCACGCGGCGTACGTGCACAAGGTCAACGCCGTCGTGGCCGCCGGCAACGACGACCTGGCCCACGAGCTGGCCGCCTCCTTCGACGAGGAGTCCGCGAGCGGGCAAAGCGCGAAGGCCGACCGCCGGTCCGCCGGACGCCACACGCCCGGCCGCGGCCAGGGCGGCCGGCCGCCGGGCCGCGTGTCCCGGTTCACCCGCCGCTCGATCGAGCGCTTCGACCGCTACACCCTGGACGTCTTCAACGCCGGGGTGCCCCACCGGTCCGGGGACGACCGCTCGGCCTGAGCCCTGGACGCCTGCGGCCCCTCACCTCGTCGAGGTGAGGGGCCGCAGTGCGTTCCGGGTGGCGACGACGGCGCTCGCGACGGTGATCTCGAGCCCGTCGAGGACCCACGCGACGCCGAGCGCGATGACCATGCGGGTGTGGAACGGGGACCAGGGCAGCCGGTCGATCCGCGCAGGGGTCAGGCTGCGGATTGCTCCAGGCGCCGGTGCCTGTGAAGCGGTCGTCATGGATGGACCTCCGGATGAGTGGGAGGCCCCCTTACCCGCCGACGGATGGTTGACCCATCCAACGCAGCCAGCACCGCCCGCCCGGGCGACAGTCGCTCCGCAGGGGCCGCTGACTGGCGTCCCGCGCCCTCGTCCGGACGGTCAGCCGTACCGCGCCACGAAGTTTGCCAGCATCCGCCCCGGCTCGCTGACCAGCGCGGGCCTCAGCCGGGCGATCAGGTCGTCGCGCTCCTCGGGCGGGTAGTAGCCGGCGTGCTGGTACACGTGCACCCGGGTGACGATGCCCGCGACGTCGAGCTCGGGGTGGAACTGGGTGGCGTACAGGTTCCGCTTGATGCGGAACATCTGCACCGGGCACGCGTCGGAGCTGGCCAGCAGCACCGCGCCGGGCGGCAGCGTCGAGCACGCCTCCTTGTGGCCGACGAACGCGTCGAACTCCGGCGCCATGCCGGCGAGCACCGGATCGGCGATCCCCGCCTCGGTCAGCCGGATGCGGACGGCGGAGATCGGCTCGGCGTACGCGCGGTCGATGACCCCGCCCTGGTGCACCCCGAGCGTGCCGACGCCGTAGCAGGCGCCGAGGAACGGGAAGTCCCGCTCGACGACCTCGTCCAGCAGCCCGGACAGCTCCCGCTCCACGCGGTGCTGCACGGCGGACTTGTCGGCCGGAGGGTCGCTGGAGTTGAACGGCCCGCCGCCGATGAAGATGCCGGCGTAGTCGTCCAGGTCGAGGCGGGGCAACGGCCCGGCCTCCATGCGGATCCGGCGCAGCCGCTCCGGCGGCAGGCCGCTGAAGCGCAGGAAGGCCTCGTACTCGCCGTCCGCGGCCAGGTCCTCGGCACGCGAGGAGAGCAGAAGGAAGGGCCGCACGGCCGCGATCCTAGGTCGGTGGCACGCAGCGCCTCGCGGGTGGCGCGTCCCGGCCCGGGCCGGCGGGCGGACGGGCCAGGTCCCGTTGTGGCCGGGAGCTGGCGGGACTAGTTTCCGGCGCCATCGACGCAGGGGCGGACCGTCAGTCAGGAGCAAGCTCATGCTGAACGACAGCAAGGTCGAGGCGAACGTCCCGGCGAGCGATCTCGCCCGCGCCCGGGACTTCTACGCGGACAAGCTGGGTCTGACGCCGACCCGGGAACTGTTCGGCGAGGTGCTGCTGTACCGGACCGCGGGCGGCACGGCGTTCCAGGTGTACCGCACCGAGTACGCCGGCCAGGCCGGGCACACCATCGCCCAGTGGCACGTCGACGACATCGAGTCGGAGGTGCACGACCTGAAGGCCAAGGGCGTGGCCTTCGAGGTCTACGACATGCC
>DASQTE010000435.1:0-2195 GCA_035642035.1 Blastococcus sp. | reverse complement strand
CGTCCGTGCGCCGGAACGCCCCCGGGGTCAGCAGCGCGTCACCGCGGGAGAGCTCCTCGACCGCCACCCCACGGAGGTTGAGCGCGACCCGTGCGGTCGCCGACGCCCGCTCGACGGGCGCACCCAGCGACTGCACCCTGCGGACGACGACCTCGCGGTCGCCGAGCAGCAGCCGGTCACCCGCGGCCACGCTGCCGGCGGCGAGCGTGCCCGTCACGACGGTGCCGGCTCCCGTGATGGTGAAGGCGCGGTCGATCCAGAGCCGCACGGCGGCGGCCGGGTCGGCGGGCGGCAGGCCGGCGAGGAGGGCCTCCAGGGCCGCGCCGAGCTCGTGGACACCCGAACCCGTCAGCGCGCTGACCGACACCGCCGGGACGTCGCCCATCGAGGTCGCGGCGAGCCGCTCGCGGACGTCGGAGACCACCGACGCCGGGTCGGCCAGGTCGCTCTTGGTCACGGCCAGGAGCGCGTGCCGCACCCCGAGGGCGTCCAGCACCGCCACGTGCTCGGCGGTCTGCGCCGACCAGCCGTCGTCGGCCGCCACCACGAGGAGCGCCGCGGGCACCGACCCGACCCCGGCCAGCATGTTGCCCACGAACTTCTCGTGGCCGGGCACGTCGACGATCGCGACCCGGCGCCCCGAGTGCAGCGTCGTCCAGGCGAAGCCCAGGTCGATCGTCAGGCCGCGACGGCGCTCCTCCGCCCACCGGTCGGGCTCCATGCCGGTCAGGGCGCGGACCAGCGCCGATTTGCCGTGGTCGACGTGCCCGGCCGTCGCGACGACGTCCATGTGGTTGACGTCGTCGCCCGGCAGACCTGGCGCGGTCACGACGCCGCGACCGCCAGGACGGCGCGGGCGAGGTCGTCGTCGGCGGACGGCGGCAGGCTTCGCAGGTCCAGCAGCGTGCGGTCGCCGTCCACGTGGCCGACCACGGGCGGCGTCCCGAGCCGCAGCCGCTCCGCGAACTCCGCCGGCAGCGACACCGCCGCGCTGGGCAGCGGGTGCTCGGGTGCCCCTCCCCCGCCGACCCGCGACTCCGTGTCGACGGGCGCCGCGTCGAGGCCGGCATCGGCGAGGCGGGCGGCCAGGGCGCCGGCCCGGGCGCGCAGCCCGTCGAGGTCGGCGGCGAGCATCTCCTGCACCGGGGGCAGCGGCCCCCGCAGGGTGGCCTCCAGCGCGGCGAGGGTCGTCTTGTCCACCCGCAGAGCGCGGTAGACAGGATGGCGGCGCAGCCGCTGGACCAGCTCGGCCCGGCCGAGGACCAGTCCGGCCTGCGGGCCACCCAGCAGCTTGTCGCCGCTGGCCAGCACGAGGTCGGCGCCCGAGGCGAGGGTGCTCTGCAGGTCCGGCTCGTCGGGCAGCAGCGGGTGCGGCCGCAGCAGCCCGGAGCCGATGTCGGCGACCAGCGGCGTCCCGGTGCCGGCCAGGGCCCCCGCCAGCTCGGCGACGTCGACCTGCCGGGTGAACCCGCGGACGACGAAGTTCGACGGGTGCACCTTGAGGACGGCGCCGGTCTCGGGCCCGAGGGCACCGCGGTAGTCGGCCAGGGTGACGCGGTTGGTCGTCCCCACCTCGCGCAGGCGGGCACCGGTGGCGGTCAGGAGCTCCGGGATCCGGAAGCCGTCGCCGATTTCGACCAGCTCGCCGCGCGCCAGGACCAGCTCCCGGCCCTGGCCGAGGGCGGTGGCCACGAGCGCCAGCGCGGCGGCGCAGTTGTTCACCACGATCGCCGCCTCTGCCGCGGGCACCGCGGCCAGGAGCGCCGCGATGGCCGCCTCGCCCCTCGGGCCGCGGCGTCCGGTGACCAGGTCGAGCTCGACGTCGGTGGTGCCCGCCGCGGCGGTGATCGCCTCGACGGCCGCGGGCGACAGCGGCGAACGGCCCAGGTTGGTGTGCACGAGCACCCCGGTGGCGTTGAGGACCGGCTGCAGGCTGCTCGCCCTCCCGGGCAGGGAGGCGAGCACCGCCTCGACCGCCTCGGGGGGCGCGACCTCGCCGTCCCGGATGCGCTGCTGGACCCGGTGGACGGCGCCCTTCACCAGGCCGCGGCCCAGCCGCTCGCCCGCGGCGGCCAGGCGCGGGTCGGCGAGCAGGGTGTCGGTACGCGGCACCTGCCTGCGCGGATCGTCGCTCATCGCCCCGCAGCGTAGGGGCGCAACGGGTATGGCGGAGGCGGACGGGAATCGAACCCGCC
>DASQTE010000434.1:0-4092 GCA_035642035.1 Blastococcus sp. | reverse complement strand
CGACCCCGCCATCGAGCCTGTGGACGACGGGAGCGCACAACCGGCTGCGCCCGGCAGGCTCCGGCGGTGCCAGCTCCCCGTCGGCCGGCCGCTCTGCGCGGCCGTGTCTTCCGCGCCAGCGACGTCCTCGACTCCGGACTGCTCACCCGCGACGCCCTGCGGAGCTCTGCGTGGCGGCGCCTCTACCGCGGCGTGTACGCGGACGCCGAACTCCCCGACTCCCACGGCCTGCGGATCGCCGGCGCAGAGCTGCTGATCCCCCGGTCTGCGGCGTTCAGCGGCCGGACGGCAGCGCACCTGCACGGGGCGACCCAGTTGGCCGGAGCGGGGACGCCGGTGGAGGTCTCCGTGCCGACGGGCGTGCGGTTCGGCCCCCTGACGGGACTCTGGGTCCGGCAGGTCGGCCTGCCGGAAGTCGACGTCTGCACCGTGCAACGCCATCGGTGCACGACCGGGCTGCGGACAGCCCTCGACATCGCCCGGTGCGAGCCGCTGGCCGAAGCCGTCGTGGCCCTGGACGTGCTCCTCGCACGCGTGGTCGTCGGCAAGGGCGAGTTGACCGAGGCCGCCGTTGCCGGTCACGGGAGCAGGCGCGGTCGGGAACGGATACGCCGGGCCGTGGCCCTCTCGGACGGTCGCGCGGAATCGCCACCGGAGTCACGGCTGCGGGTCGTGCTGGCCCTGGCCGGCCTGCCCGCCGTCCCGCAGCACACGGTGCGGGACGCTTCCGGTGAGTTCGTCGCGCGCGTCGACCTCGCCTATCCCGACCGCCGCATCGCCATCGAGTACGACGGGGCCTGGCACGGGGAGAAGGGGCAGCTGTCCAGGGACCGTCGTCGGCACAACCGCCTGGTGGCGGCCGGGTGGACCGTCCTGTACGTCACCGCCGCCGACATGCACGACCTCGAGGGGCTGGTGACCCGCATCCGAGCCGTGCTCGGTACGCCGATTTCCGGGAAGTAGGGGCTTGAACTGCCGACCGGACCCCTACTTCCGGGAAGCAGGGGTCCAGCAGGCGGCGGAGCTGTCAGCCGAAGAGCTGCGTCCACCAGGGGCCGCCGCTGCCCTGGGCGACGCCGACGCCGAGGCGGGTCAGGCTGCAGTTCAGGATGTTCGCCCGGTGCCCGGCGCTGGTCATCCACGACTCCATGACCTCGGCGGCGTCCTGCTGCCCCCAGGCGATGTTCTCGGCCCGCGCGCTCACGCCGGCGCGGTCGGCCCGGTCGAAGGGGTCGAGCCCGTCGAGGTTCACGTGGTCGAAGTAGCCGCGGTCGCGCATGTCCTCGCTGTGGGCGCGGGCCACCGAGGCCAGCCCGCCGTCCGCGGTGAGGGCGCCGCAGCCGGCCGCCGCGCGCTCGGCGTTGACCAGCGCGAGCACCTGGCCCTCCGCGCTGCCGTCCGAGGCGGCCGCGGGGGCGGGCGCGGCCTTGGGAGCGGGCGCGGCCTTGGGAGCGGGCGCGGCCGCGGGCGCCGGGGCAGGCGCCGGCTCGGGCTGGGGCGTGGGCTCCGGCTCGGGGACCGGCTCGGGCTCGGGGGCGACCGGTGCGGCCGTCGTCGGTGTCGGGGCCACCGGGGTGCTCGGCGCCGGCACGGCGGCCGACGGCTCCGGGGTCTCGCGCTCCGGGGTCGCCGACGCGGCGGCGGAAGCCTCACCGGTGGCGGAGGAGAAGGTCGCCGCCGACGACAGGCCCGCGAACGTCTCGGAGGACAGCGGCCCGCCGTCCTGGCCGAGCACCACCGGCGTGCTGGACCCGCTGCCGGCCATCACCGGCATCGCGAGCACGAGCGAGGTCACCACGGTGCTGAGGCAGACGCCCAGCGCCAGCCGTCCGCTGCGGTGGCTGGAGGCACGGCGGGCGGGGGACCGCCGGCTCGATGCCCTGGTAACGCCGGGCAGGAGCGGAGGGCCTTCAGAAGAGTGGCGCACGCTTAGACCTCACGGAGTGCATGATCACGATTCGTTACCGCACCGAGACTAACGGTGCGCGCAAGGTCACGGTGAGTCCCGGAGAGAAACGTCACCTCCTAAGCCTCCCGGAACCCCGCCGAGGTGCCCGGGGTGCTCCGCCGACGCCTCCGGCAGGGCGAACCAGGCACCATGGGGGACGCACGCCCCCACCCACGAACCTCCGAGGAGTACGCCGCCGGTGAGCGACGTCTGGCTCAACATCGTCATGGTCGTCGTCTTCGTCCTGATCGGCGGTGTCTTCTCCGGCGCGGAGATCGCCCTGGTCTCCCTGCGCGAGTCGCAGGTGCGGGCGATGGCCGACACCGGCCGCCGGGGGCAGGCGGTGCAGAAGCTCCTCAGCGACCCCAACCAGTTCCTCGCCGCCGTCCAGGTGGGCGTCACGTTCGCCGGCTTCTTCTCCGCGGCGTTCGGCGCGAGCACGCTGTCGGAACCCTTCGCCGGGTGGCTGCAGACCCGCGGCGTCTCGGAGGGGGTCTCCGGCACGCTCGCCCTGGTGCTGGTCACCATCGCGATCAGCTACCTGTCCCTCGTCGTCGGCGAGCTGACGCCGAAGCGGCTGGCGCTGCAGCGGGCCGAGGGCTTCTCGCTCATGGTCGCGGCGCCGCTCAACGCGCTCGCCAAGCTCTCCCGGCCGATCATCTGGCTGCTGTCGAAGTCGACCAACGTCCTGGTCCGGCTCTTCGGCGGCGACCCCAAGCAGAGCGGCGAGGCGATCAGCCAGGAGGAGCTGCGCGACCTGGTCGCCGCGCACGAGTCCCTCAGCAGCGACGAGCGCCGGCTCATCGACGAGGTCTTCCGCGCCGGCGAGCGCGAGGTCCGCGAGGTCATGACGCCCCGGACGGAGGTCGGCTTCCTCGACGCCTCCATGACGGCCAGCCGGGCGGCCAAGCAGGTCGCCGACTCCAACTGGTCCCGGTTCCCGGTGGCCGGCCGCGACCAGGACGACGTCGTCGGCTTCGTGCACGTCCGCGACCTGTTCCTGCCCAACCACCCGGCCGGACGTGCCGCCACCGTCGGCGACCTGGCCCGCGAGGTGAAGCGGCTGCCGGGCACTGCCGGCGTGCTCACCGCCCTCAGCGAGATGCGGCGGGAGAACCACCACCTGGCCATCGTGATCGACGAGTACGGCGGCACGGACGGGATCGTCACGCTCGAGGACCTCATCGAGGAGGTCATCGGGGAGATCTACGACGAGTACGACGAGGAGGTCGCCCCCGACGCCCGGCAGCTGCCCGGCGGCCCGCGCGAGGTGGACGGCCTGCTCAACCTCGACGACTTCGCCGAGGTCACCGGGCTGCAGCTGCCCGACGGGCCCTACGAGACCGTCGCCGGGTACGTCCTCGCCCACCTCGGCCGGCTGCCCGAGGTCGGCGACACCGTCGAGGTCGAGGGACGCACCCTGTCGGTGGTGGAGCTCGACGGCCGGCGGATCGCCCGGCTGCTGGTGAGCGCGCCGCCGGCCCCGGCCGACGACGAGGCGACCGCCGACGAGACCACCGGCTGACCGCAGCGCCTCAGCGGGCCCGCGCCACGTCCCAGGCGTCGCGGACGATCCCGGCCAGGTCGGTGTGCTTCGGCGCCCAGCCGAGGTCCGCCCGGATCCGGTCGCTCGAGGCGACCAGCTGGGCGGGGTCACCGGCGCGGCGCTCCCCGACGACGACGGGCACCGGGTGCCCGGTCACCTCGCGGACCGCGTCGACCACCTGCTGCACGGAGAACCCGGTGCCGTTGCCCAGGTTGTAGATCCGGTGCTCGCCCTCGGCCGGCGCGGGCAGCGCGAGCAGGTGCGCGTCGGCGAGGTCCTCGACGTGCACGTAGTCGCGGATGCAGGTGCCGTCCGGGGTCGGGTAGTCCTCGCCGAACACGGTGAGGGACTCCCGCTCGCCGGCCGCCACCTGCAGCGCGAGCGGGATGAGGTGGGTCTCGGTCGCGTGCCGCTCGCCCAGCCCGTACGCGGCGCCTGCCACGTTGAAGTAGCGCAGGCTGACGGCGGCGAACCCGTGGGCGACGGCGTACGACGTCAGCATGTGGTCGACGGCCAGCTTCGAGGCCCCGTAGGTGTTGGTCGGCCGGGTCGGCGCGTCCTCGCGGATCGGCACCGACTCGGGCTCGCCGTAGGTCGC
>DASQTE010000433.1:0-8221 GCA_035642035.1 Blastococcus sp. | reverse complement strand
CCCGCTGCGCGACCGCGTGGACCGCCGAGCCGACGGTCCGGGTGGTGTCCGGGGACGCCTCGGCCCCCACGGCGCCGAGCACCCAGCGGAGCGGGCACCGCTGGAAGGTTTCGATCGCCGAGGGACGGACCCGGACGGCGTCCTCCTCCGGCACCAGCGGGGCGTCGTCGGACAGCGGTGCCAGGCCCCACCAGCTCGACGGCGCCGCCCCCGCGACACCCTCGTCGGCGAGCCGGCGGAGCACCGACGCGGCGGCCGACCGGCGGTGCGCCGGGGTCTGCGGATCGGTCAGGGCCCGTCGCAGGTCGGCGACCAGGGCGGGCAGGGTCAGCGAGCGGGGCAGCTCCGTGAGCGGGCGACCGTCCTCCGGCGGGGGCGCGACGAGGTCGAGGAACCGGGAGGCGGTGGCTCCGGCGTCGGCGCCGTCCAGAGCGCCTTCGACAGCGGTGACGACGAGCCGCTTCCGCGCCCGCGTGCAGGCGACGTAGAACAGCCGCCGCTCCTCGGCCAGAGCCAGGGTGCGACGGTCGACACCGGTGCCGTCGACGCCCGAGGCCCGCTCCACCAGCTCCTCGATGCCGAGCAGGGTCGACCGTTCGCGCAGGTCGGGCCAGACGCCTTCCTGGACGCCGGCGACGCAGACGACGTCCCACTCGAGGCCCTTGGACGCGTGCGCGGTCAGCAGCCGGACCGTCTCCCCCGCCACCGCCCGGGCCGCCCCCGTGTCGCCGGGCAGCTCCTGGGCGGACAGGTGCGCGACGAACGCACGGACGTCGGCGGACGGCAGCCGGTCGACGAAGCCGGCCGCGGCGTCGAAGAGGGCGACGACGGCGTCGAGGTCCCGGTCCGCGACCGCACCGGACGGCCCGCCCGCCGCGCTGGCCCGGGCCCACCGGTTGGCCAGGCCGCTGCGCTGCCACATCGCCCAGAGGACGTCCTCGGCGGTGCCGTCCTGGGCGAGCGCGAGCCGGCCCGCGGTGAGCACGCCGGCGACCCGGCGGGCCGGCGCGGCCACGTGGTCGGGCAGCGCGTCGAGGAGCGTGTCGTCGCCGAGCGCGAGGGCCAGCGGGGCGCCGCGGTCGGCCGGGTCGATGCCCTGCTTGACCAGGGCGATCCTGACGGCCCGCCGCAGGCGGCGGAGGTCCAGCACGGTCGCGCCCCCGAGCGGGGAGGCGAGCAGCGCCTCCGCAGCCGGCTCGTCGAGCCCGACCGCGACGCCCTCGGCCTCCGGCCCGGCGGCGGACGCCGGCAGCAGCGCGCTCAACGCCGTCAGCAGCGGCGCGACGGCCGGCTGCCCGGCCAGCGGCAGGTCGTCCGCCGACACCGCCACCGGGACGCCTGCCGAAGCCAGCGCGCGGCGCAGCGGGCCCAGGGCGACGGCGGTGCGGACGACGACCGCCATCTGCGACCACGGGACGCGGTCGAGCAGGTGGGCGCGGCGCAGGACGTCGGCGAGGTAGGCCGCCTCGACCGCCGCGGAGCCGAAGACGTGCACCTCGGCCGCGCCCGGATCGGTGGCGTCGCCGGGGACGAGGCGCCGGTGCTCCCAGGGCCCGGGCAGCCCCTCGGCCACCTTCCGGCTGATCCGCAGCAGCTCCTCGCCGGACCGCCGGCAGACGCCGAGCGACACCCGGCCCGCCGGACGGCCGTCGGTGTGCCGGAACCGCTCGGCGAACTCCACGATGCCGCGCGGCTCCGCGCCGCGGAACGCGTAGATGGCCTGGTCCGGGTCGCCGACCGCGACGAGGTTGCCGCCACCCCCGGCGAGCAGCTCGAGCAGCTCCACCTGGGCGGGGTCGGTGTCCTGGTACTCGTCGACGAAGAGCCACCGGGCCCGCTCGCGCTCCTGGCGCAGCAGCTCGGGGTCGTCTTCGAGCTCGGCGATCGCGGCGCGCACGAGCTCGGCGGGGTCGTAGCCGGACGCGTCACCCCGGCTGACGGTGGCGAACGTCGTCACGTTCTCGTACTGCTGCTGGAACGCCGCGGCGAGCACCCAGTGGTCGCGCCCGGTGTCCCGGCCCCACGCGGCCAGCCGGTCCGGGCCGACGCCGCGCTCGGTGGCGCGCATGAGCAGGTCGCGCAGCTCGGTGCGGAAGCCCGCGGTCGCAAGCGCAGGTGAGAGCGCGTCCGGCCAGCGGACGGCGCCCTCCTCCTCGGCGTCGCCACGGAGCAGCTCGGCCACGACGGCGTCCTGCTCGGCCGAGGTGAGCAGGCGCGGCGGGGCGTCGCCGCGCAGCAGTGCGGCGCGGCGGAGGACGCCGTACGCGTAGGAGTGGAAGGTGCGCGCGAGCGGCTCGCGGATGGTGCGGGCGACCCGGCCGGTGATGCGGGTGCGCAGCTCGGCGGCGGCCTTGCGGCTGAAGGTCAGGACGAGGATCTGCTCGGGATCGATGCCGGCGTCGATCCGGGCGGCCACGGCCTCGACGATCGTCGTCGTCTTGCCGGTGCCCGGGCCGGCGAGCACGAGCAGCGGGCCGGACCCGTGGTCGACGACGGCCTGCTGCGTGGGGTCGAGCTGCGGAGCGGTGAGGCGAGCAGCCTCACCGGTGACCAGCCGGTAGACCGGCGCCGTTCCCCCCTGTGCCACCCCCCGATGGAATCACGGCGGACCGACAGTTCCGGGGCGGCTGGGACGGATGGGAGGAAGGCCTCAGGTCAGGGCGAGGACGGCCTCCCGCTGCCCCGCCTCGAGCATGAGGTCCGCCGCCGTCGTCAGCCAGCCGGCGACTTGGAGCAGCGGCCACTCGGCCTCCGAGTCCAGGGACGCCGTCGCCGCGACGAGCCCGGCCTGGGCCACCGCACTGCACGCGATGCTGTTCATGCACAGGTTGTCGGTCGCTGCGGCGCCGAGGTGAAGGCCACGCCCGGAATTGGTCCGCGTGGGTCGGCCCGACACACGCCGGACACAGACGGTTCAGTCGGGCCAGCGGACGGCGGAGAGCACGACGCGCCCGCCGCGCACGGGCACGCCCTCGGCGGCGAGCAGTTCGAGCTGGCGCACGCGCACCGGCTCGGCGGCCGAGCCGTCGGCGCGCACGACGCGGTACCAGGGCACCGCGCCCCCGCCGGAGGACAGCGCCCGGGCGACCCGCCGCGGGCCGATGCCGACCATTTCCCCGATCGTGCCGTAGGTCGTCACCCGGCCGCGCGGGATCCGGTCGACGACGTCGAACACCGCCTCGTCGACGTCCAGGACGGGATCGGTCACCAGGCCATGGTCGCGCGACGGACGACGGGCGTCGTCCCTGGGACCGACATTCCGTCCCCTCGCATGTCCGGCTGGAGGACGGCGCCCGCCCCCGGAACGCCGGGTCAGAAGTCCTTGCGGCCGAACCGGGCCAGGAGCCGGGTCTGCGGTCGCGCGGAGGCCGAGACGTCCAGCGGCGGGTCGAACACCCCCGGCACGCCGTCCTCGGGCAGCTGCTCGGCGAAGACCAGTGCCGCGGTGACCAGCTCGCCGTCCAGCTCCGTGTCGCCGCCGGTCGCGCGCGCGAGGTCCCAGGCGTGCACGGTCAGATCGGCGGTCATCTCGAGGATGTACTGCGTCGCCGGGGTCGGGCCGCGCGAGAGGTGCACGGTCCGCATCAGCGCGTCGTCCTCGGCGAAGGCCGACAGCGAGCCGTCCGCCGCCGACTCCCAGCCGGTGAACGGGTCGTCGCCGAGCAGGTCGTCGGTGCCGTCGGGGAAGCGCCCTTCCGCGTACGGCTCACCGGCCAGCAGCGGCACCGCCCACAGGTGCTCGCTGACCAGGTGCGCCACGAGGTCGGCCACCGACCAGCCCGGCAGCGCCTCGTCGTCCCACTGGCCCGGTTCGACCGCGTCCACCCGGTCGGTGAAGTGGTTCTGCGCGCGCTGGAAGAGCTCGAGCAGCTCGACGGGAGAGAAGTCGGCCATGCCGCCAGTCAAGACGACGACGGCCCGCCCCGCTCCTCAGAGGAGCAGAGCAGGCCGTACGGCTTCGTCCCAGGGGCCCGCGGCGCGGGCGGGGAGGGACGAGGTCCTTAATACGTCGGCAGTGCCTTGTCGATGCGGGTCGCCCAGGCGGTGACGCCACCCTGGACGTGCACGGCGTCCCGGAAGCCGGCGTTCTTCACCGCGGCCAGGGCCTCGGCCGACCGGACGCCGGTCTTGCAGTGCAGCACGATCGGCTTGTCGTTCGGCAGCTGCGCGAGCGCCCGGCCGGAGAGGATCTCGTCCTTGGGGATCAGCTTCGCGCCGGGGATCGAGACGATCTCGTACTCGTTGGGCTCGCGGACGTCGATCAGCTCGAAGTCCTTGCCGGCGTCCATCATGTCCTTGAGCTCGTCGACGGTGATCGTCGAGCCGGCGGCGGCCTCCTGGGCCTCCGCCGAGACGACGCCGCAGAACGCCTCGTAGTCGATGAGCTCGGTGATCGGCTCGCCCTCGGGGTCCTTGCGCACCTTGATCGTGCGGAAGGTCATCTCCAGGGCGTCGTAGACCATCAACCGGCCGAGCAGCGTCTCGCCGATGCCGGTGATGAGCTTGACCGCCTCGGTGGCCTGGATGGCGCCGACCGTCGCGCAGAGGACGCCGAGCACGCCGCCCTCGGCGCAGCTCGGGACCATGCCGGGCGGCGGCGGGACCGGGTAGAGGTCGCGGTAGTTCGGGCCGTGCTCGTTCCAGAAGACCGAGACCTGGCCGTCGAACCGGTAGATCGAGCCCCACACGTAGGGCTTGCCCAGCAGCACGCACGCGTCGTTGACGAGGTAGCGCGTGGCGAAGTTGTCGGTGCCGTCGACGATCAGGTCGTAGTCGGCGAAGATCTCCAGCACGTTGTCGCTGTCCAGCCGCGTCTCGTGCAGGCGGACGTCGATCAGCGGGTTGATCTCCTTGATCGAGTCGCGCGCGCTCTCGGCCTTCGACCGGCCGACGTCGGACTGCCCGTGGATGATCTGGCGCTGCAGGTTGGACTCGTCGACGGTGTCGAACTCGACGATGCCGAGCGTGCCGACACCGGCCGCGGCCAGGTACATCAGCACGGGCGACCCGAGGCCGCCGGCGCCGACGGCGAGCACCTTGGCGTTCTTCAGTCGCTTCTGCCCGTCCATCCCGACGTCGGGGATGATCAGGTGGCGGCTGTAGCGCCGGACCTCCTCGACGGACAGGTCGGCGGCGGGCTCCACCAGGGGTGGCAGGGACACGGGTTGCTCCTCGGGTCGATCGACTGCGGCCCCGCGGGACCAGCGTTCACGCGCATAACAGCGTGGCACGCGCGCCTCTTCCCGCTCGGGGCACGGTCCCGGCCGACACGTCCGGCGGGACGGGAGAGGCGTCAGCCGCGCAGGTCCCGCAGGTGGTAGCCGACCAGCCCGAGGACCGCGAACAGCAGCGCGACGGCCAGCATGCCCAGAGCCCCGGCGACGTCGAAGGGCTCGACGGGCACGGCCGCGAGGTGGTCGAAGGGCGACAACCCCCGCACCCAGGACGGCCAGCGGAACGAGTCGGCCAGCACCAGCAGGAGGTAGCCACCGGCGGCGGGCAACACCCCGAGGGCGAGGACCGCCTGCGGCGCCCAGCCGAGTGCCGCCATGGCTGCCCCGAGGCACAGCAGGGCGACCGGGACCACGCTGAGCGCCCCGGCGAGCGCGCCGGTGAGCTCCAGCCCTGCGCGCACCCAGACGGTGCCGATCCAGGTGGCCAGGCCGGCGACCGCCGCGAGGACGACGCATCCGGCGACCACAGCTAGGGACTCGATAACCAGCCAGCGGACGCGGCTCACTGGACGCGAGTAGAGCAGTGCCAGCCGGCCGGCGCTCTCGTCGTGCGCGGAGGCCGCCAGCCGAGCCGAGGCGAACGCACCGACCGGGATGGCCAGCAGCGCGAAGATCGAGGCGACATAGCCGCCGACGGAGGCCAACTGCGCGAAGCCGGCCCGCTCGGCGAACTCGGCGAAGAGCGGGTTCTCCCGCAGGAAGTCCATCATCGCCGTCGCCAGCAGGCCGATGAGCAGGAAGTACGCGCCGATGCCGACCCCCCAGGTGCCCACCGGCCTGCGGGTGCGGTGCACGGCGAAACCCGGGAGCGAGCGCAGCAGCCGGCTCGGCGCGCGCCCGTGCTCGCGCGTGGCCAGCCGGCCGGCGCCGACGTCCCGCCCGGCGGCCAGCGCCACCGCCGTCACCCCGAACAGCGCCGCGAGCGCGGCGAGGAGGGCGAGCGGGAGGAACCGGTCCTCGGCGAAGGCCGCGGTGCGGCTCAGCAGCCCGAACGGCGTGACCCAGTGCAGCCAGGAGAACGCCGGGACGCCGTCGGCGACCATCCGCGCGAGCAGACCCGCCAGGAACACCACCGTCGCCAGCCCGGACGCGGCCCGGCGTTCCGGCAGCAGTTGCGCGGCCAGGACGCCCAGCGCCGCTCCGGTCAGGCCGACTCCCGCGATGGCAGCGCCGTAGAGCACCGCTCCTGTGGTGGCCGTCCCGGCCAGCAGCAGGCCGAGCGCCACCCCTACACCGGGGAGCATCGCCGCCGCGAGGACGACGGCGAGCGTGCGCAGCACGAGTGCGCGCAGGGGCAGCCGGCCGGCGAGCAGCAGCTCCCAGCGGCCAGCCTCCTCCTCCCCGCGGGTCAGCCGGGTGGCGGTCAGCACTGCCCAGGTGCCCACGAGGACCGCCACGAGGGTGCCGGTACGCCAGACCGTGAAGCCACCGGGGTCGTCGAGGGCATCGGCCCTGCCGAACAGCGTCCGGATCGCGGGGTTGTCCGCCAGGGAGGACAGCGACGACAGCCCGATCGCGCCGTCCAGGCCCCGGTACTGGGTGACCACCACGGCCACCAGCCCACCGCAGACCAGGGTGACGACAGCGGTGCCCCGGAGGACCTGCCGGACGGCGATCCGGGTGACCGCCGGAGCCGCCGGACGCGGATAGGCCCTCCCCGTCGTCCGCGCCGACGCCGGCCCGCGGGCCGTGCCGACGGTCATGCCGCGGCCTCCCCGTAGTAGTCGAGGAAGATCTCCTCGAGCGACGGCTCGCGGACGTCGATCCGCGCCACGTCCGCGTCGCCCAGGACCCGGAGCACCGGCCCGGGGGGCCCGACGAGCGACAGGGTCAGCTGCCGGTCGGAGACCCAGCGCAGGTCGGCGACCTCGGGCAGCTCGGCCAGCACGCCGAGCTCCGGCGCGGGCCGGGTCAGGTCGACCACGACCTCGGAGCGACGGAGACGACGCAGGTCCTCGAGCCCGGCGACCTCCACCAGCCGCCCGGCACGGAGGATCCCGACCCGCGAGCAGACGGCTTCCACCTCGCCGAGCTTGTGGGAGCTCAGCAACACCGCCTGGCCGCGCCCGGCTGCCTCGGCGATGCACCGCCGGAACTCGCGCTCCATGAGCGGGTCCAGCCCACTCGTCGGCTCGTCGAGCACCAGCAGCGGCGCACGGGTGGAGAAGGCGGCGACCAGCGCGACCTTCTGCCGGTTGCCGGTCGAGAAGGTCCCCGCACGGCGGTCGGTCTCGAGCGCGAATCGCGCCACCAGCTCCTCGCGGTAGACGAGATCGGTGCCCGGACCGACGCCGGCGAGCAGGTCGAGGCACTCCTGACCGGTCAGCGACGCCCAGAGTGCGACGTCGGCCGGCACATGGGCGAGGTGCCGGTGTGCGCGCTCGACGTCGCCGGCGATCTCGTCGAATATCCAGGCGGCGCCGCTGGTGGGGCGGAGCAGGCCCAGGAGCAGGCGGATGGTCGTGGACTTGCCGGCGCCATTCGGGCCGAGGAAGCCGAAGACCTCACCCGGCGGGACGGTCAGCGTGAGGTCGTCCACTGCCTGGGTGGACGCGAAGCGCTTGCCGAGGTGCTCGGTGCGGAGCGCGGCAGGAGACGTGGCGGACATGGCACTCCGATCGCAGTCGGAAACTCGACTGCCGACCAGACTTCCCGGCGCACCAGCAGCGACATTAGTCCTGCATGGCGGCCCGCAACAGACCCTTGCGACCGGCACACCGGCCGGACCGACGACCACGTCAGGGATAGGGCCAGGCGTTCTTGACGCACCCGTCGAGACCGAGGGTCTGCTGCTGCATGACGGGGGCGAGCTGTCCGGCGCCGGGGCACGGCTGGTGACCGTTGCCGAGCACGTGCCCGACCTCGTGGTTGACGACGTAGAGCCGGTAGGTGGCGACGTCACCCTCGTAGTCGGGGACGGCGGTGGCCCAGCGGGCGAGGTTGATGACGGCGCGGTCGCCGTAGCGGCAGGACGTGTAGCCCCCGGT
>DASQTE010000432.1:0-13404 GCA_035642035.1 Blastococcus sp. | reverse complement strand
GCTCGGGGCCGCGATCGCCCTGATCGAGCAGCTCGGCGGGATCGTCGCTGCGGTGTCCGTGGTCGTCGAGCTCGCTGCGCTCGGGGGGCGCCAGCGGCTGGCGCCGCACGCCGTGCACGCCCTCTGGACCACCTGACCGGGGAGACCTTCCTCGCGTCCGGGGCGGCGCGGCACGCCGTCCCGCTAGCATGGAGGGGCTCATCCCTCCTCTGTCGGGCAGGAGTCCCCGTGGCGTCGGACGTGGCCGCAGACGCGGCTCCGGCGCGCCCGGGTGAGCCCGCCGCCGAGGCCCCGGCCGGTGCCCGGCAGGAGACCGCCGCCGGCGCGCCCCCCGCGACCGCGCCCCAGCGGCCGCCGCTGCCCGACCGGCCGGCCGTGCGCCGTCCCGACGACGTCGGATCCGAGCCCGGTGACGCCGACGGGACGCCGCGCCGCCGGGTCCGCGACCGGCTGGCCCGCCGGATCGTCGCCAGCCCGCGCACGCCCGTCGTCCGGCCTGTCCTCGAGCCCCTGGCCGCCCTGCACCGGCAGAGCCACCCCAAGGCCGACCTGACGCTGCTGCAGCGGGCCTACGACGTCGCGGAGACCGCCCACTCGGGGCAGAAGCGCAAGAGCGGCGACCCCTACATCACGCACCCGCTGGCGGTCGCCACGATCCTCGCCGGCCTCGGCATGGACACGACCACGCTGGTGGCCGCGCTGCTGCACGACACGGTCGAGGACACCGGCGTCACCCTCGACTCCATCACGGCCGACTTCGGCTCGGAGGTCACGCACCTCGTCGACGGCGTCACCAAGATCGACAAGGTGAAGCTGGGCGACGCGGCCCAGGCGGAGACCATCCGCAAGATGATCGTCGCGATGGCGCGCGACCCGCGGGTCCTGGTGATCAAGCTCGCCGACCGGCTGCACAACATGCGCACACTGCGCTTCCTCCCGCCCGAGAAGCAGGAGAAGAAGGCGCGCGAGACGCTGGAGATCCTCGCCCCGCTGGCCCACCGCCTGGGGATGAACACCATCAAGTGGGAGCTCGAGGACCTCGCGTTCGCCACCCTCTACCCGAAGCGCTACGACGAGATCGTGCGGCTGGTGGCCGAGCGGGCGCCGTCGCGGGACACCTACCTCGCCGAGGTCACGTCGCAGGTCAGCGAGCAGCTGAAGGCCGCGAAGATCGAGGCCGTCGTCACCGGCCGGCCCAAGCACTACTACTCGATCTACCAGAAGATGATCGTCCGCGGCCGCGACTTCACCGACATCTGGGACCTGGTGGGCATCCGGATCCTGGTCGACTCCGTGCGCGACTGCTACGCGGCGCTGGGCATCATGCACGCGCACTGGCAGCCGCTGCCGGGCCGCTTCAAGGACTTCGTCGCGATGCCGAAGTTCAACATGTACCAGTCGCTGCACACGACGGTGATCGGCCCGCACGGCAAGCCGGTGGAGCTGCAGATCCGGACGCACGACATGCACCGCACCGCCGACTACGGCATCGCCGCGCACTGGAAGTACAAGGAGAGCGCGCGGGCCGGGGGCAAGCCCAGCGCCGGCGAGTTCGGTGCGCCGCCGAAGGTCGGGTCGCCCGACGACATGCTGTGGCTGCGCCAGCTCCTGGACTGGCAGCGCGAGGCGCAGGAGCCCGGCGAGTTCCTGGAGACGCTGCGCTACGACCTCGGTCCGCAGGAGGTCTTCGTCTTCACGCCCAAGGGCGACGTGATCAGCCTGCCCGGGGAGTCCACGCCGGTGGACTTCGCCTACGCGGTGCACACCGAGGTCGGCCACCGCACCATCGGCGCCCGCGTCAACGGCTCGCTGGTCTCCCTCGACAGCAAGCTCTCCAACGGTGACGTCGTCGAGGTCTTCACCTCCCGCTCGCCGAC
This sequence comes from Blastococcus sp., assembly GCA_035642035.1. Taxonomy (GTDB): domain Bacteria; phylum Actinomycetota; class Actinomycetes; order Mycobacteriales; family Geodermatophilaceae; genus Blastococcus_B. Next base: position 11,527 of record DASQTE010000432.1, on the reverse strand, counting down.
GGCCGGCCCGTCGCAGGACTGGCTGCAGTTCGTCGGCTCGTCGCGGGCGCGCACGAAGATCCGGCAGTGGTTCACCAAGGAGCGCCGCGAGGACGCCGTCGAGGCCGGCAAGGAGGCCCTCACCCGCGCGATGCGCAAGGCGGGCCTGCCGTTGCAGCGGCTGCTGGGCGGGGAGGCGCTGTCGACGCTCGCCAAGGACCTGCGCTACGCCGACGTCACCGCCCTGTACGCGGCGGTGGGGGAGAACCAGATCTCCGCGGCCTCGGTGGTGGAGAAGCTCATCACCGCCCTCGGCGGCAGCGAGGGCGCGGTCGAGGACATCGCCGAGACCGCCATCCCCACGCGCCGGTCGGTGGCGCGCCGCAGCTCCGGCGGGGATCCCGGCGTCGTCGTCCACGGCATGTCCGACGTCTGGGCGAAGCTGGCCAAGTGCTGCACCCCGGTGCCCGGCGACGACATCCTCGGCTTCGTCACCCGCGGCGGCGGGGTGAGCGTGCACCGGACCGACTGCACCAACGCCGCCGACCTGCAGCGCAAGCCCGAGCGGCTGGTCGAGGTGGAGTGGGCCTCCGCACCCGGCTCGGTGTTCCTCGTCGCCATCCAGGTCGAGGCGCTCGACCGGCACCGCCTGCTCTCCGACGTCACCAAGGCGCTGGCCGACGAGCGGGTCAACATCCTGTCGGCGTCGGTGCAGACCAGCCGCGACCGCGTGGCCGTCAGCCGGTTCACCTTCGAGCTGGCCGACCCGGCGCACCTGGGTGCGGTCCTGCAGACGGTGCGCAACGTGGACGGCGTCTTCGACGTGGAGCGCGTCACCGCCTAGGCCCCCTGCAGGGGCCCGCCGCGAGCGTGCGAGAGGTGGGGGGCAGGGGGTCCTTTCTCAGCGTTCGACGTCGTAGGTGACGTGGACGGCCGTCTTCGACACCCGGACGTCGCGCTGGACCAGACGGTGGCGTCCCGCGTCCGCGAAGAGCGGGGTGCCCGCGCCGAGCACCTCGGGGGAGACGTGCAGACGGAGCTGGTCGAGCAGTCCGGCGGCCAGGCAGCCGCCGACCAGCGATCCGCCGCCCATCAGGTAGACGTTCCGGTCGCCGGCGGCCCGCCGGGCGGCGTCGACCGCTGCGGCCGGGCCGTCCAGCACGAAGGTGAAGTCGTGCGTCGCGGCCAGCCGGACGTGGTCGGGCCGGGTGCTCGTGACGACGAAGAACGGCGGCCGGGCGGCCTGGTCGGCGCCGTACCCCATCTCCTCGTCCCACCCACCGGGCCCGTCGACGGTGTCGAAGGTCTTCCGGCCCATCACGACCGCCCCGGTGTCGGCCGAGAGCTCCGCCAGCAGCTCGCGGTCGACCGGGTCGTCGCTGTCGAGCGCCCAGGCGTGCAGGCCCTCGGCGTCCAGGCCGAGACCGTGCTCGAGGTCCGCCCCCGGGCCGGTCACGAACCCGTCGACCGACATGGTGATGTCTCCGATGACGCGGGTCATGGCCTTACGACCGCGTCAGGGGCACGGACTCATCGGCGGCGTCTCAGGCGACGACGGACAGGCTCTGGATGGTCACCGGGGTCGCCGGTGCGCCGTCGCCCTCGGGACCGACGCCCTCGATGCCGCCGGCAGCGACGGTGTCCAGGACGGCGAGGCCCGCCTCGTCGATCGTGCCGACGACGGTGTACTCCGGCGGCAGCGTGGTGTCGGTGAAGCACAGGAAGAACTGGCTGCCGGTCGTCCCCGGTGCCGCCGTCTTGGCCATGGCGATGGTCCCGCGCGGGTAGGTGGTCTCCGGCGTGACCTCCTCCGCGTACTTGTAGCTGGGCCCACCCGAGCCGGTCCCCGTCGGGTCGCCGCACTGCAGGACGCCGAAGCTCGGCTGCACGACGAGCCGGTGGCAGGTGCTGCCGTCGAAGAACGCCTGCTGCGCCAGGTAGCCGAAGCTGGCGGCGGCGCACGGGGCCTTCGCCTTGTCCAGGGTCAGCGTCAGGTCGCCCTGGTCGGTGCTCATCAGCAGCGTGCTGGTGCCGGTGGCCGGGGTCGCCTCGGGGGTGGGCGGCGTGCCGACGTCGGTCAGGTTCGGGTTGCCCGAGTCGTCCGCGGCGTAGGTGCAGCTCACCGTGCCGTCGGCGTTGGTCGACGGCGCCGCCGCGCTGGTCGGCAGGTCGGAGGGGGTCGGGTCGCCCGCGGCCTCGGTGTCGTCGCCCCGGAAGACGCCGGTGATGAGCAGGGCCGCGCCGACCACCACGAGGACGGCGATCGCGCTGGCGACGATGCCCAGGTTCCGGCGGCGCTTCCTGGCCTGCTCGGCGCGGCGCTCGAGCTGGCGCTGCAGGTGACGCTGGGCGGCCTGGCGCCGCTGCTTGTTCGTGGACACGGTGCGGTACTCCTCGGACGGGCGGGTCTGCTGGGCGGGCGCGGTCGGCGTGGACCCGTGGCCCGCTGCTCGGCGGCGAGTCTAGGGGCCGTAGCTGGACGTCCCCTGGCGGCGCCCGGGGGGCGATCGTCTCCCGCGTAACCTGCACGGGTGCTCATCCGCTCCTTCCCCGCCGGCGCGTTCGGCACCAACTGCTACGCCGTCGCCTCCGGGCCCGGGCAGGAGTGCGTCGTCGTCGATCCCGGCATGGACGCCGTCGAGCCCCTGGCCCGCATGCTCGCCGACGACGGCCTGAAGCCGGTCGCCGTGGTGCTGACCCACGGCCACCTCGACCACACGTTCTCCGTGCTGCCCGTGTGCGCGGGCTACGACATCCCCGCCTACCTGCACCCGAGCGACTCTGGGATGCTGTCCGACCCGGCGCGGTGGCACGGCCCCCAGCTGGCCCCGCTGATCACCGGCGTCCGGCTGCCCGACCCGTCGGAGGTGCGCGCGCTGGACGACGGCGCCGTGCTCTCGCTGGCCGGCGTGGAGCTGACCGTCCGCCACGCGCCCGGGCACACCCAGGGCTCGGTGATGTTCTCCCTCGACCTCGGCGAGGCGCCCGGCCTGCTCGCCGGCGACGTCCTCTTCGCCGGGTCCGTCGGCCGGGTCGACCTGCCCGGCGGGTCCTGGGACTCGATGCTCCGCTCCCTGCGGGACGTCGTCCTGCCGCTGGACGACGAGACCGTCGTGCTGCCCGGCCACGGTCCGGCGACGACGATCGGGCGGGAGCGCGCCACCAACCCGTACCTCGCGGAGGCGGCCTCCGCGCCGTCGGGGCGTGGCCTGTGACCGGGTTGACCGCCCCCAAGGGCACCTTCGACACCCTGCCGCCGGACTCCGCGCGGTTCCTCGCCGTCCGGGACACGTTGACGGCGCCGCTGCGGCGGGCCGGCTACGGGTACGTCGAGACGCCGGTGTTCGAGGAGACCGCGGTCTTCTCGCGCGGCGTGGGCGAGTCCACCGACGTCGTGACGAAGGAGATGTACACCTTCGAGGACCGCGGCGGCCGCTCGCTCACCCTCCGCCCCGAGCTGACCGCGGGGCTCATGCGCGCCTTCATCGAGCACCGGCTGCACGACGGTGCCCTCCCGGTGAAGCTGTGGACGGTGGGCTCGGCGTTCCGGTACGAGCGACCCCAGGCCGGCCGCTACCGGCACTTCACGCAGGTCGACATGGAGGCGCTCGGCGTCGACGACCCGGCGCTGGACGCCGAGGTGGTGGCGCTGGGCGTCCAGGGCTTCCGCGACCTGGGGCTGCAGGACTTCGAGCTGCTGCTGACCACCCTCGGGGACAGCACCTGCCGGCCGCAGTACCGCGAGCTGCTGGTCGAGTTCCTGGCCAAGCTCGACCTGGACGAGGACACGCGGCGGCGCGCGGAGATCAACCCGCTGCGGGTGCTCGACGACAAGCGGCCCGAGGTGCAGGTACAGCTCGACGAGGCGCCGCTGATGGTCGACCACCTCTCGGACTCCACCAGGGCCCACTACGACGCCGTCCGCCAGCACCTCACCGACCTCGGGGTGACCTGGACCGAGGCGCCGCGGCTGGTGCGCGGCCTGGACTACTACACGAAGACCACCTTCGAGTTCGTGCACAACGGGCTGGGTGCGCAGTCGGCGATCGGCGGTGGGGGGCGCTACGACGGGCTGTCGGCGGCGCTCGGCGGTCCGGACGTCTCGGGCATCGGCTACGCCGTGGGCGTCGACCGCACGCTGCTCGCGGTCCAGGCCGAGGGCCTCGACCTCGGTGCCGCGGCGGCGGTCCAGGCGTTCGTCGTCCCGCTCGGAGCCGAGGCCAAGCGGCTCGCCGTCCGGCTCGTCGGGCAGCTGCGGGAGGGGGGGATCGCCGCGGACACCGTGTACGGCGACCGCGGGCTCAAGGGCTCGATGAAGGCCGCCGACCGCTCCGGTGCCACGCACGTGGTCGTGGTCGGGGACCGGGACCTGGCCGAGGGGGTCGGCCAGCTCAAGGACATGCGCACCGGCGAGCAGCGGCCGGTCCCCGTGGGAGAGCTGTTCGAGACGCTGCGTGCGACGGTGGGGGAGTGATGGAGCAGAGACCTCTCGGACGTACGGGCGCCGACGTCAGCGTGATCGGGCTGGGCACGTGGCAGCTGGGCGGTGACTGGGGCGACGTCGACGACGACGCGGCCGCCGAGGTGCTCGACGCCGCCCTCGACGCGGGCGTGACGCTGCTCGACACCGCCGACGTCTACGGCGACGGGCGCTCGGAGGAGCGCATCCGCCGCTCGCTGGTCACCCGCGAGGACCGGCCCTTCGTCGCGACCAAGGCCGGCCGGCGCGCCGATCCCTTCGGGGCGGAGCAGTACACGCCGGAGAACCTCCGGGCCTGGATCGACCGGTCCCGCCGCAACCTCGGCGTCGAGACGCTCGACCTCGTGCAGCTGCACTGCCCTCCGACCGCCGTCTACAGCGACCAGCGCGTGTACGACGCGCTGGACTCGTTCGTCGAGGACGGCGCGATCGCCGCCTACGGGGTCTCGGTGGAGACCGTCGCCGAGGGGCTGACGGCGCTGGAGCACCCGGGCGTGCAGACGATCCAGGTCATCCTCAACGTCTTCCGGCGCAAGCCGCTGGAGGAGCTGCTGCCGGCCGCGGCCAAGGCCGGGGTGGGCATCCTGGCACGGGTCCCGCTGGCCAGCGGGCTGCTCACCGGCAAGTACGACGAGTCGACGACGTTCCCGGCCGACGACCACCGGAACTTCAACCGCCACGGCGAGGCGTTCGACGTGGGCGAGACCTTCGCCGGCGTGCCTTTCGAGGTCGGCGTCGCCGCGGCCCGCGAGGTGGCCGAGATCGCCGGGGACGCCGTCCCGACCGCCGCCTTCGCCCTCCGCTGGGTCGTCGACCAGCCCGGTGTCACCACCGTCATCCCCGGCGCCCGCAACGTCACCCAGGTGCGCGGCAACGTGGCCGCGGCGTCGATGGCGCCGCTGTCGGACTCCCAGCTCGCCGACCTCGAGCGGGTGTACGACGAGCGCATCCGCGCCCACGTGCACGACCGCTGGTAACCCCCACCCTTTTCGAAAGGCTCCCCAGTTGCTTCGCACCCACGACGCCGGAACGCTCCGGGCGTCCGACGCCGGCACCATCGTCACACTCGCCGGCTGGGTGGCCCGCCGCCGCGACCACGGCGGCGTCGTCTTCCTCGACCTGCGGGACGCCTCCGGGTACGTCCAGGTCGTCGTCCGCGAGGAGGAGGCCCACCACCTGCGCAACGAGTACTGCGTGCTCGTGACCGGTGAGGTGCGCCGGCGTCCGGAGGGCAACGAGAACGCCGACCTGCCCACCGGCGAGGTCGAGGTCGCCACCACCTCGCTGCAGGTCCTGTCGTCGGCGGCGCCGCTGCCGTTCCCCATCGAGACCGACCAGGCCGCCTCCGACGACGTCCGCTACCGGTACCGCTACCTCGACCTGCGCCGGCAGGGGCCGGCCCGGGCGATCCGGGTCCGGTCGGAGATCAGCCGGATCGCGCGGGAGGTCATGCACCGGCACGGCTTCGCCGAGGTCGAGACGCCCAACCTCACCCGCTCGACGCCCGAGGGCGCGCGCGACTTCGTCGTCCCCGTCCGGCTGCAGCCCGGCAAGTGGTACGCCCTGCCGCAGTCGCCGCAGCTGTTCAAGCAGCTGCTGATGATCGGCGGGCTCGAGCGCTACTACCAGATCGCCCGCTGCTTCCGGGACGAGGACTTCCGCGCCGACCGGCAGCCGGAGTTCACCCAGCTGGACTTCGAGATGAGCTTCGTCGACCGGGACGACGTGCTCGCCGTCGCCGAGGACGTCGTCGGAGCGCTGTGGCGCGACCTGGCCTCGTACGAGGTTCCCGAGATCCCGCGGATGACCTACCGCGAGGCGATGGACCGCTTCGGCTCCGACAAGCCCGACCTGCGCTTCGGCATCGAGCTGACCGAGCTCACCTCCTACTTCGCCGACACGCCGTTCCGCGTCTTCCAGGCGCCCTACGTCGGCGCCGTCGTCATGCCGGGTGGCGGGTCCCAGCCCCGGCGGGCGTTCGACGCGTGGCAGGACTGGGCGAAGTCGCGCGGCTCGCGCGGGCTGGCGTACGTGACGATCGCGGACGACGGCACGCTCGGCGGGCCGGTCGCCAAGAACATCTCGGAAGAGGAGCGGGCCGGCCTGGTGGAGGCCGTGGCCGCCAAGCCCGGCGACTGCGTCTTCTTCGCCGCCGGTGCGCGCCGGACGTCGCAGGAGCTGCTGGGCGCGGCCCGCAACGAGATCGCCAAGCGGCTGGAGCTGATCGAGCCGGGCAGCTGGTCGTTCCTGTTCGTCGTCGACTTCCCGATGTTCGAGGAGACCGAGGACGGCTCCTGGACCTTCATGCACCACCCGTTCACCTCACCCACCCCCGAGTGGCGCGAGCGCTTCGCCGACGACAAGGGCGCCGCGCTCTCGGACGCCTACGACATGGTGATCAACGGCAACGAGGTCATGAGCGGCTCGGTGCGTATCCACGACGCCGAGCTGCAGGAGCGGGTGTTCGAGACGCTCGGCATGTCGCGCGAGGAGGCCCGGGAGCGGTTCGGCTTCTTCCTCGAGGCGTTCGCCTACGGGCCGCCGCCGCACGCCGGCGCCGCGCTCGGCTGGGACCGCCTCTCGGCGCTGCTGTCGGGGGTGGAGTCGATCCGCGAGGTCATCGCCTTCCCGAAGACCGGTGCCGGGTTCGACCCGCTCACCGGCGCGCCGACGCCGATCACCGACGCCCAGCGGAAGGAAGCGGGCATCGACGCGACGCCGGAGGAGCCGGCGCTGCCGGGTCAGCCGGGCGCACCGGGCCCCACCGACCCTACGAACTAGGGCCGGAGGCCGCGGCTGAGTCAGTCGGCGACGTCCGGCGGCCAGACCACCCGGAAGCGCTCGAAGACGACCTCCAGGTCGTCGGACCACTCCTCGCCCCGGGCGGCCTGCGTCCGCCGGAAGTAGCGCTCGTGCCCGTCGAGCCAGCTCGCGCGGGAGCGGTCGCCCTCGCCCTCGTCCCACGCGAACGCGTCGTCGACGCTGTCCAGCGGGCCGAGGCGGAGGTCGACGCTGCGCAGGACGCACCGCGGGACACCGGCGCCGTCGCAGACGACCCAGTGCCCGCCGATCCGGGGCAGCGGTTCGCCGTCTGCGGCGAAGTCGGCGACGAGCCCGGCGGTCGCCCGTTTCGTTCCGGCCAGGACCAGGCCGAGCAGCTCGTCGGCCAGCGCAGCCCCGTCGCCGAACCTCTCGACGGTGGGCTCCTCCCGCGGCGGCGCGGGGAGGGAGGCGACGTAGTCCCGCCACATCTCGAAGGCCGCCGGGCGATCGAGGTCGCCCGGCTGGTCGGGAGTCACGCCGGTAGTTTGCTGGACATGCCGCTGCGTGCCCGCACCCTGCTCGGACCCGGACCCTCGAACCCCTACCCGGAGGCGCAGATCGCGCTGGCCCGGCCGCTGCTGGGCCACCTCGACCCGGTCTTCCTCGGCATCCTCGACGAGACGTCCGACCGGCTGCGCCAGGTCTTCGGGACGGCGAACCGGCGCACCCTCCCGCTGTCGGCCACCGGCTCGGCGGGCATGGAGGCGGCGTTCGTGAACACCGTGGGCGCGGGCGACGTCGTGGTGGTCGCGGTGAACGGCCTGTTCGGGCAGCGCATGGTCGACGTCGCCTCGCGGTGCGGGGCGGAGGTGGTCGCCGTCGAGCACGAGTGGGGGCAGCCGGTCGACGCCGACCGGGTGCTGGCCGCCCACCCGTCGCCGAAGCTGATCGCCGCCGTCCACGCGGAGACCTCGACCGGCGTGCGGTCGGACCTGGAGCCGCTGGCCGCCGGCAAGGGCGACGCGCTGCTGCTCGCCGACTGCGTCACCTCGCTGGGCGGGATCCCGGTGCGGCTGGACGACTGGGGCGTGGACCTCGCCTACTCCGGCTCGCAGAAGTGCCTGGGCGTGGCCCCCGGCCTCGCGCCGTTCACCATCAACGACCGGGCGTGGGAGTCGCGGATCGAGAAGCCGCAGAGCTGGTACCTCGACCTGGGCATGCTCGGCGGGTACGCGGGCGAGGCGGCCGGCTCCGGCGGCCGGACCTACCACCACACCGCGCCGACCGGCATGGTCGTGTCGCTGCACGCGGGCCTGGGCCGGATCCTCGAGGAGGGGCTGGACGCCGTCCACGCGCGGCACGAGGAGGCCGGGCGGCTGCTGCATGCCGGCCTGCAGGAGCTGGGGCTCGAGCTGTTCGCCGCCGAGGGGTACCGCCTGCCGGAGCTGACCACGGTGCACGTGCCCGAGGGGGTCGACTCGGCGGCGGTCCGCAAGGAGCTCCTCGAGCGCTACGACGTCGAGATCGGCGGGGGAGTGGGCCCCTACGCCGCCTCCGTCTGGCGGATCGGGCTCATGGGCGCGAACGCCACCCCGGACAAGGTCGCCCTCGTGCTGGCCGCCCTGAAGGAGATCCTCGGCCGCTGACCGGCGGCTGCGGCGGGTTGATCATCGGCGAGTGGCGACCTCCGTCGGCGTGTCGAGCAGCCAGATGACGATGATCAACCGTGATGGGGACGCCACCCGCGGCTGACGAGGGCGCGCCGCGTCCGGTCGACGACCGCCGTCGGGCCCTGGATGTGGCGGTTCGCGAAGCGGAGGACGAGCCAACCGTCCGCGGCCATCAGCGAGTACCGGTCGACATCGCGGCCGAACTGCTCAGGATCGGCGTGCTGCCGGCCCTCGTACTCGAGGAGGAGACGCCACTCCGGGTAGCCCAGGTCGCCGTGCGCGACGACCCGGCCCCAGCGGTCCTGCACCGGCACCTGCGGGATCGGATCGGGGAGCGGACTGACCGTCAACCAGTACCGCATGAGGCTCTCCGGGCGGGACATCGCCAGCGGGGACAGCAGCGGTGCGCACATCCGCGCCCGGACGACCCCGCGCACGCGGTGCGCTCGCGAGAGGCGCTCGTCCAGCGACTGCGCCGTCATGTGGCCCGCCCTGAGCAGGGCGTCCCCCACGGCGACGAGGTCCTCTGGTCGTGACGTCGGGGCGAGGTCCAGGAAGGTCTTCGCGCCCGAGGTGACGCGGAGGTCGTCGTGGATGGTGACGTCAGCGGCCTCGAGCCGACGTGAGTGGACGACGAACTCGGTCCGCTGCGGCAGCACCCGTCGCGGGGTCAGGGCGACATGCGGCCGGCACGGCGCGTCGATCGGTGCGCCGAACAGGGCGGCCGCGGTGGCGTGGCTGAAGACGGCGTCGTCCGGGAGGACCTGGCTCAGCAGGCGCAACTTCTCCCGCTCGTCGATCGCGTCGTCGAGCAGCACGAAGAGGTCGTGGGCCAGACGGACGAAGCGCGGTCCCCGGAGTTGTGCCCGCGTCACTCCTGCCCTGCGGGCCGAAGCGGTCGAATGCGTGGGCGGTAGCAGCACGCCGCGACCGTGCGGCGAGAGCGCCCCCCGGGTCGACGCAGATCACCGATCTGTGGACGGCCGACGCCCCTGTGGGCAACTGCGAGACGGTTGATCATCGGCGAATGGCTGTGCGACACGCCGCACCGTCCAGCCACTCGCCGATGATCAACTCTGTCAGGTGGCGTTCAGGCGGGTGAGCTGGTCGGGGGTGAGCTCGAGGTCGGCGGCGGCCGCCGAGTCCTCGATGGACGAGACCCGCGACGCGCCGGGGATCGGGACGACGACGTCGGCCTGGGCGAGGTGCCACGCGAGCGTCGCACGGTAGACCGACACGCCCAGCTCGTCCGCCACCTCGGCGAACGCAGGTGCGGTCGCGTCCAAGGAGCCCGCCGCCGACACCCCGCCGAACGGGCTCCAGGGGAGGAAGGCCAGCCCGTGGTCCGCGCAGTGCGCGAGTTCGTCGGCCGAGAACCGCCAGCCCGGCGAGAACTGGTTCTGGACGGCCACGAAGGCGTCGCCGATCACCGAGCGGGCGACGTCGATCTGCGCGATGTCGGCGTTGGAGACGCCGACCATCCGCACCAGCCCGTCGTCGACGAGCGACCGCAGGGCGTGCATCGACTCCTCCCACGGCGTCGAGGGGTCGGGCCGGTGGTACTGGTACAGCCCGATCGAGTCCCCGCCCAGCCGCCGCAGCGAGTCCTCGGCCGCGCGGCGGAGGTAGGACGGCGAGCCGTCCAGGCCCCAGTCGGTGCCCTCGCGGGTGTGCCCGCCCTTGGTCGCCACGAGGACGTCGGCGGCGCCGGGGCCGTAGGACGCGAGCGCCTCGGCCACCAGCTCCTCGTTGTGCCCGAACTCCGACTCGTCGTGGGCGTAGGCGTCGGCCGTGTCGATCAGCGTCACCCCGGCGTCCAGGGCGGCGTGCACGACGGCGACCGCCTCCTCCCGCGTCGGCCGCTGGGACTTGGTGGACAGGGGCATGGCCCCGAGTCCGATGGCGCTGACCGTCACGTCTCCGATGCGTCGCTTCTGCACGGGGGGTGTCGTGCCCCGCGGGTAGCGTCGGGAACCGTGACGTCGCTGTTCGACCAGCCCGCCGACGACGGGCCCGCCCCCGTCGACCCGGGGGCGCCGCTCGCCGTGCGGATGCGGCCGCGCTCGCTCGACGAGGTGGTCGGCCAGCAGCACCTGCTCGGTCCCCGTGCGCCGCTGCGCCGGCTGGTCGAGTCCGACGAACCGATGTCCCTAGTCCTCTACGGCCCGCCCGGCACCGGCAAGACCACGCTGGCGCACGTCATCTCGCTGGCCACCAAGCGGCAGTTCGTCCAGCTGTCGGCGCTGGACTCCGGCGTCAAGGAGGTCCGCGCGGTCATCCAGAGCGCCAAGCGGGAGCTCACCTTCTCCGGTCGCCGCACCGTGCTGTTCATCGACGAGGTCCACCGCTTCTCCAAGACCCAGCAGGACAGCCTGCTGTCGGCGGTCGAGGACCGCATCGTCAGCCTCATCGCGGCGACGACGGAGAACCCGTTCTTCTCCGTCGTCAGCCCGCTGCTCTCCCGCAGCCTCGTCCTGGCGCTGCAGCCCCTGTCCGACGACGACGTCCGCACGCTGCTGCACCGCGCGCTGACCAGCGACCGCGGGCTCGACGGCGCCGTGACCCTGAGCGCGGAGGCGGAGGAGCACCTCGTCCGCATCGCCGGCGGCGACGGCCGCAAGGCGCTCACCGCGCT
>DASQTE010000431.1:0-2125 GCA_035642035.1 Blastococcus sp. | reverse complement strand
GATCCGCTGCGGTGGGTCCGGCTGCAGACCCGCCTCGCGGAGCTGACCGAGCAGCACGTCGATTGCGGGCAGCTCCATGCGGCCGTCCTGTGCCCGCAGCAGCAGGTCCAAATGCCGGCTGAACAGCTGCGGCCCCGCCGCGGTGGTGATGACCACGAGGGCGCCGCCGGGGGCGAGAAGGCGGGCGACCGCGCTCAAGAGCTCCACCCGCTCCTCGACCGGTACGTAGTAGATGGCATTGGCGAGCAGGGCCAGGTCGATGCGGTCGGTCAGGGCGCCCGGGCGACCGGCGGCGAGCGCCTCTCGGATGTCGACCGCCTCGACGGTGGTCCGGTTGGCCAGCCCGCGCTCGCTCAGGGTGCGCCGGGCCAGCGCCGCGGCGTCCGGATCGACGTCCACGCCCACGCCGATCGCGTCCGGAGCCGACTCGAGCATGGCCGCCAGGTGCAGGCCGGCGCCGCACCCGATGTCGAGCACTCGGCGGGGCCGGCGCTCTCGGACGGTCCGAGTGAGCAAGTCGTGGAGCAGCGGCTCCAACACGGCGGAGAGCCGGGCGATGAGCTCGGCTTGCTCCTCGATGTCGCGGCGTCGCAAGCCGCCGGAGAGCAGCGGTCGCAGCTCCCGGTAGAGGTCGGTGTGGTAGCCGCCGAAGCCCTCGTAGGTGGCCCGCACCTGGTCGTCGTCGACGACCGCTCGGCCGGCCCCGGTGAGCGCCCAGGAGCCCTCGCCGGCGACGAGCCCCGCCGCCGCCAGCACGCGGAGGTAGGCCGCCAGTAGGTCGGGATCGGTCGCACCGAGGCGTTCGGCCAGCGCTGCGGTGCTGGCCGCGCCTCCGGCCAGGACGTCGAGCAGCCCGAGGTCGATCGCCGCCGCGATCAGCTGCAGCCGGAGCGCTGCCTGCCCGTCCCGCGCCGCTCGCAGCCGCGCGCGCAAGTTCCCGCTGCGCAGCACCTCGACCAGCACTCTCGGGTTGGGCATCCTCGCCATGGCAGCCCCTCGACTCAGAGCGGGCGACGGTAGCGCACATCGATGACCGGCACCCACGTCGTCGCTCTTTTGCGTGCCGTCGGGCAACCGCCCGGCACGGTCTTAGAAGTGACCGCAACCACGAACCCCTGGTATGTCTAAAGCCGCCTTCTCAGCAAGCCGGCGCGAGTGCCCCTGAGCGGCCCACTATGAGACAGTCTGCGAGGCCGCGACCCCGGCCGGTGTACGGCCTCGCTGGCTGGCGACGGGGCAGACGGCGGCAGCCGGAGGAATAGTGTCCGCCGTCCGATCACAGGAACGGCTGCGGCCGACCGGGCGCATAGATTCCTGCGGGTCTCTCCGCGTTGAATGCGCTGCGAGGATGACGCCTGTGCGCCGGTACCAGGGGACTGTCTACGACAGCGTCCGTTGGGACGGCTTCGAGCTCCGCCCTGGCGACATCATCATCGCTTCGCCGCCGAAGTGTGGGACGACGTGGACGCAGATGATCTGCGCGCTGCTCATCCTGCAGGAACCGGAGCTCCCGCTCCCGTTGGACAAGCTCTCGCCGTGGATCGACATGGAGACCCGCGCTCGGACGGAGGTGTTCGCAGACCTCCAAGCCCAAACGCACCGGCGGCTCATCAAGACCCACACGCCGCTCGACGGGTTACCCCACGATCCGAGGGTCACCTACATCTGCGTCGGGCGTGACCCCCGCGACGTTGCGTTGTCGATCGACCGCCACATCGACAACACGGACATCGGCGCGTTCCTCAAGGCCCGCGAGCACGCGGCCGCGATCGACGGTGTCGAACTCGGACCGTTGCGAACGCAGCCGCCGCGGCCCGACGGGGTGCGAGACCGCTTCTGGCAGTGGGTCGACGACGAAACACCGTCCACACAGATCGGGTCGTCGCTACGGCGCACCATGGAGCACCTGCAGACCTTCCGGGACGCCGCCGACGACCTCGACGTCGTATCCCTGCACTACGACGACCTCAAGGCGGACCTGGAGGGACAGGTGCGGCAGCTGGCCGCCCGCCTTGGCGTCCACGTCGACGAACACCGGTGGCCACGTCTGGTCCAAGCGGCGACGTTCGAGTCGATGCGCAGCAGGGCCGACAAGACCGTCTCCGGCGGCGGTCCGGAGCACTGG
>DASQTE010000430.1:0-3284 GCA_035642035.1 Blastococcus sp. | reverse complement strand
GAGATCGAGGCGGTCGTCGAGTTCACCAAGCGGCAGGCCGAGCCCGAGTACCGGGAAGAGGTCTTCACCGCCGCGGCGGCCGAGAAGAAGGAGATCGACGAGGACATCGGCGGCGACCTCGACCTGCTCGTCCAGGCCGTGGAGTTGATCGTCACCAGCCAGTTCGGCTCGACGTCGATGCTGCAGCGCAAGCTCCGCGTGGGCTTCGCGAAGGCCGGCCGGCTCATGGACCTCATGGAGAGCCGCGGCATCGTCGGCCCGTCCGAGGGGTCGAAGGCGCGCGACGTCCTCATCAAGCCCGACGAGCTGGAATCGGTGCTCTTTACGTTGCGCGGCGGCGGGGGCTGAGCACGCTGCAGGCCGCGCAGAGGGGCGAGGTCGTCGCCCGCCTCACCCTCCGCGGCGGCGCCTGACGAGCGGCCTCCGTGCAGGGTCCCGCCGCGAGCGCGCGCGTGGCGGGGGGCAGGGAGGTCCGTCAACTACGATGGTCCGGTGACAGCTGCGCCCCACCCTGCCCGGAAAGTAGCGGTGGTGACTCTCGGCTGCGCCCGCAACGAGGTCGACTCCGAGGAACTCGCCGGCCGGCTCGCCGCCGAGGGCTACGAACTGGTGGACGACGCCGATGGCGCCGACGCGGTCCTCGTCAACACCTGCGGGTTCATCGAGACGGCCAAGAAGGACTCCGTCGACGCGATCCTGACCGCGACGGACTCCGGTGCCTCCGTCGTCGCGGTCGGCTGCATGGCGGAGCGGTACGGCTCCGAATTGGCCGGCGCGCTGCCCGAGGCCACGGTCCTCGGCTTCGACGACTACGGCGCCATCGGCGACCGGCTGGACGACGTGCTCGCCGGCCGTCCGCTCGTGCCGCACACCCCCCGCGACCGGCGGACGCTGCTGCCGATCAGCCCGGTGCAGCGGACGGCGGCGACCGCCGCTGCGGACGCGCCGTCGATCCCCGGCCACGACTGGCTGCGCCGCAAGCGGCTGGCCTCCGGCCCCATGGCGGCGCTCAAGCTGGCCTCGGGCTGCGACCGGCGGTGCGCGTTCTGCGCCATCCCGACGTTCCGCGGCGCGTTCGTCTCCCGGCCGCCGGCCGAGGTGCTGTCGGAGGCGGAGTGGCTGGCCGCGCAGGGCGTCACGGAGCTGGTGCTGGTCAGCGAGAACTCGACGTCCTACGGCAAGGACCTCGGCGACCTCCGGTCCCTGGAGAAGCTGCTGCCGCAGCTGGCCGCGGTCGAGGGCATCGTCCGCGTCCGGGTCGCGTACCTGCAGCCCGCCGAGCTCCGGCCCGGCCTGCTCGAGGTGATCGCCGGCACGGACCGGGTGGCGCCCTACTTCGACCTGTCGTTCCAGCACTCGTCGCCGACGCTGCTGCGCCGCATGCGCCGGTTCGGGGGCACCGACGACTTCCTCGCCCTGATCGAGCGCGCCCGCGGCATGGCTCCGACGGCCGGGTTCCGCACCAACGTCATCCTCGGCTTCCCCGGCGAGACCGAGGCCGACGTCGCCGAGCTCGAGCGCTTCCTCACCGCAGGCCGCCTGGACGCGGTCGGCGTCTTCGGCTACTCCGACGAGGAGGGCACCGAGGCGATCACCCTCGAGGGCAAGCTCGACGAGGCGGAGATCGACGCACGGGTCCGGCGGATCACCGACCTCGTGGAGGAGCTGACCGCGCAGCGCGCCGAGGACCGCATCGGCGAGCGCGTCGAGGTGCTGCTCACCGAGGACCTCGCCGCCGAGGAGGGGCCCGGGACGTGGCTCGGCCACGCCGCCCACCAGGACCCCGACGCGGACGGGACGACGACGGTCGCCGGGGTGCCGGCCGACGCCGTCGCCGGTCAGCTGCTGGGCGCCGAGGTGATGGGCACCGAGGGCGTCGACCTGGTCGCGCGGGCCCTGGTCCCGGTCAGCGCCGGCCCAGCACCGGCCGGGCGGTGACCGCCATGACCGACGTCGCCCCGGACCCCGCAGCCACCCCGCCGTCGTCGGCCAAGCTGGTCAACCTGCCGAACGCGCTGACGGTGCTGCGTCTGGCGGTCGTGCCGGTCTTCGCCGTCCTCCTGCTGCAGGACGGCGGACTGGACGACGAAGGCCGGTACTGGGCCACGCTGGTGTTCGCCCTGGCGATCATCACCGACCGCTACGACGGGATGATCGCCCGCCGCACCGGGCAGGTCACCGAGTTCGGCAAGCTCGCCGACCCGATCGCGGACAAGGCGCTCACCGGCACGGCGCTCATCGGGCTGTCGGTGCTCGAGCTGCTGCCGTGGTGGGTGACCGTCGTGATCCTCGTGCGCGAGGTCGGGGTCACCGTGCTGCGTTTCTGGGTCATCCGGCACGGCGTGATCGCGGCCAGCCGCGGCGGCAAGCTGAAGACCGTCGTCCAGGCCCTGGCGATCGGGCTGTACATCCTGCCGCTCACCGGCCTGCTGGCCACGGGCCGCTGGTGGGTCATGGCCGCGGCCCTGGTGCTCACCGTGCTCACCGGGATCGACTACGTCTACCGCGCGCTGACGCTGCGGCAGACGAGCGCCCGGGCGATGCGGGCGGCCGCGGCCCGGCGCGCGGCCGGTCCCAGCGGGGCGAGCGACGCCCGCACCGACACCGCGGCCTGAACCCCGCTCAGCGACCGGCGCGCTGGATCGGCAGCGGAACGCGGCGCCGTCGCGGCGCGGTGGCGATCGCGGTCAGCTCCGGGCCTGGCTCGACCCCGATCTCCCGCCGCAGGATGCGCCGGAAGGCGTCGAACTGCTGCCGCGCGACGGCCCAGTTGCCCGCCGCCTGGTGGGCCTCGATCAGGGCGAGCTGACCGCTCTCGCGCAGTGGCGCGGCCTGGACGGCGAGGTGCACCGCCTCCAGCGCCGCCGAGGGCCGGCCCGACCGCCGCAGCAGGCTCAGCTGCTCGAGGGCGTGCACCCGGCGCAGGTGCAGCCGCTCGCGCACCGCGAGGACCCAGTCGTCGTACCAACCCGGGAGCAGCTCCAGCTCGGCGATCGGCCCCGGGTCGACGGCGAGGTCGTCGGGGCCCGCGGTGCCGGACAGGACGCGCCCGGCCCACGCCTCGAAGCGGGCCAGGTCGACCTCGACCCCCTCGCGGAGGCCGAGGGTGGACTGCTCCGCCCGGACCAGCGGGCACCCGACCTGCTGCAGCCGCCACACCGCCGACCGCAGGTTGCCGCACGCACGGCCGTCGTCGACGGTGGGCCACAGGATCCCGGCGGTGCTGCGGCGGTCGACCCCGCCGGGGTGCAGGGCCAGGTAGGCGAGCAGCCGGTGGCTGCCCG
>DASQTE010000429.1:0-21324 GCA_035642035.1 Blastococcus sp. | reverse complement strand
CCGCTCGTCGCCCTGATCATCGTGCTCGGCGTCTACCCGCAGCCGCTGCTCGAGATCATCGAGCCGGCCGTCAGCGCCACCATGAGCGACCTCGGAGGGATCGACCAGTGATCCAGGCCCCCGACCTCTCCCTCGCCGCGCTCGCGCCGCTGCTGTTCGTCTTCGGGGCGGCCTGCATCGGCGTGCTCGTCGAGGCGTTCTGGCCGCGCGCGAGCCGGCACCCGGTGCAGCTGACCGTCGCGCTCGTGGGCACGCTCGGCGCCCTGGTGTGCACCCTGCTGCTCGCCGGCAGCAACGAGGTCACCGCCGCCGGGGCGCTGGCGGTCGACGGCGCGGGCCTCTTCCTGCAGGCCACCATCGCCGGCCTCGGGGCGCTGGCGCTGCTGCTGTTCGCCGAGCGGTCGCTGGACCCGGCGCGGTCGGCGTTCGTCGTGTCGGCCGCCGTCCCCGCGGGCAGCCCGCGCGACCGCGAGCTGCTCACGGTGCAGCGGGTCCAGACCGAGGTCTACCCGTTGGCGACGTTCGCCATCGGCGGCATGATGCTGTTCGTCACGGCGAACGACCTGCTGATCATGTTCGTCGCCCTCGAGGTGCTCAGCCTGCCGCTCTACCTGATCAGCGGCATGGCCCGCCGGCGGCGGCTGCTCTCGCAGGAGGCGGCGGTCAAGTACTTCCTGCTCGGCGCCTTCGCCTCGGCCTTCTTCCTGTACGGGCTGGCGCTGGTCTACGGCGCGACCGGCAGCGTCCGCCTGGCGGACATCCGGGCGGCGTCCCTCGCCGAGGGCACCGACCTCCTGATGGTCCTCGGGCTCGCCCTGCTGGTCGTCGGCCTGCTGTTCAAGGCCAGCGTCGCGCCGTTCCACACCTGGACGCCGGACGTCTACCAGGGCGCCCCGACGCCGGTGACGGCGTTCATGGCGGCCTGCACCAAGGTCGCCGCGTTCGGCGCCATCCTCCGGCTGCTGTACGTCGCGTTCGGCACCGCCGAGTGGACGTGGCGACCGCTGATCTACGGCGTGGCCATCGTGTCGATGGTCGTGGGCGCGGTCCTCGGGCTCACCCAGACCGACCTCAAGCGGATGCTCGCCTACTCCTCGATCGCGCACGCCGGGTTCCTCCTCACCGGGGTCATCGGTCTCGGCAGCGACGGCGAGGGCACGGGCCTGGCGGCCACGATGTTCTACCTGCTCACGTACGGGCTGATGACGCTCGGTTCGTTCGCCGTCCTGACGCTCGTCCGGGACGGCGACGGCGAGGCGACGCACCTCTCGCAGTGGGCGGGTCTCGGCGCGCGATCACCGCTCACCGCCGCGGTGATGACGCTTTTCCTGCTCGGGCTCGCCGGCATCCCGCTCACCGCCGGCTTCACCGGGAAGTTCGCGGTGTTCCGGGCGGCGATCGAGGAGGGCGCCTGGCCGCTGGTGCTGGTCGCCGTGCTGACCAGCGCGGTGGCCGCCTTCTTCTACCTGCGGGTCATCGTCCTCATGTACTTCTCGCCGCCCGCGGCCGACGGACCGACCGTCGGGGTCCCCGGGCTGCCCACCACCATCGTCCTGGCGATCACGGCCACGGCCACGCTCGCGCTGGGCATCGTCCCCGGGTCGGTGCTCGACCTGGCCGAGCAGGCGGCTAGATTCGTCGGTTGATGACCGGAGCCCGTGCCGCACTCGAGGGCACCAACCCCCAGGTACAGCGCCGGATCTCCATGCCCGCCTCCACCATCGGGCCGTGGCTGCCCGAGGGCGATCTCGGGACGGCGCTGGCCGACGGGCTCGTCCGCGTCGAGTCGGCGCTGGTCGAGGCCGTCGGCAGCGAGCACGCCTTCATCCGCGAGGCGGCCGGGCACCTCATGTCCGCCGGGGGCAAGCGGTTCCGCCCGATGCTGACCCTGCTGGCCGCGCAGCTGGGGGACCCGCGGGCGCCGGGCGTCACCGAGTCGGCGGTCGTCTGCGAGCTGACCCATCTCGCGACGCTGTACCACGACGACGTCATGGACGAGGCGGTCGTCCGCCGCGGGGCGCCGAGCGCCAACAGCCGCTGGACCAACAGCATCGCGATCCTGACCGGCGACCTGCTGTTCGCCCGCGCCTCGGACCTGCTCGCCGACCTGGGGCCGGAGGCCGTCCGCATCCAGGCGCAGACCTTCGAGCGGCTGGTCACCGGCCAGATCCGCGAGACCGTCGGCGCGGAGCCCGGGGTCGACCCGGTCGCCCACCACCTCGACGTCCTGGCCGACAAGACCGGCTCCCTGGTCGCCACCTCCGCCCGCTTCGGGGCCAGCTTCGCCGGCGTCGAGGAGTCGCTGGTGCGCGAGCTCACCGCCTTCGCCGAGGAGGTCGGCGTCGCGTTCCAGCTCTCCGACGACCTGATCGACATCGTCAGCGAGGGCGGCGCCTCCGGGAAGTCGCCCGGCACCGACCTGCGCGAGGGGATCGCCACCCTGCCGGTGCTCTTCGCGCTGGCCGGCGACGATCCCGCCGACGCGCGGCTGCGCGAGCTGGTGGCCGGTCCGGTCACCGACGACGACGAGCACGCGGAGGCGCTCGCCCTGCTGCGGTCGTCGGCTGCGATGGCGCGGGCGAACGACGTCCTGGCGCAGTACGCCGACCGGGCACGGGCCCGCCTGGCCACCGTCCCCGCGGGCGACGTCCGCGATGCCCTGTCCGCCCTCTGCGACTACGTGGTGACCCGCACCTCCTGACGGATGAAGGACCACCATGCCCCCCACCGCTCGCAGGCTCGCAGTGGGACCCTGCATGGTGGCCGTGCTGCTGACCGGGTGCACGGAGACGGCGGTCAGCGATCCGCCGCCCGCGTCCCCGGGGACGCCGCCGGCCGGGTCGCCGACGGCCGCCGCGGCGCCCGCCCTCGACGTGAGCGTCGTCGTCGACGGGCTCGACAACGCCTGGGACGTCGTCCAGGCCGCGGACGGGACGCTGCTGGTCGACGAGCGGGGCGGCGGGTTCACCGCCGTGCTCCCCGACGGCAGCGTCCGGGAGGTCGCGGCCGACTTCGACGACCTGTTCGCGGACGGGGAGACCGGCCTGATGGGCCTGGCGCTGGACCCCGGCTTCACGGGCAACCGGCGGTTCTACAGCTGCCAGGGGAGCCAGGACGGCGAGATCGTCGTCCTCGGCTGGCGGGTGGACTCGGACTGGGGCTCGGCCACCCGGGTCTCCGACCCGCTCGTCGGCGGCCTGCCGCTCAACGAGCGGTCCGGCCGGCACGGCGGGTGCCGGCTGACGTTCGCGTCGGACGGGACCCTGCTGGTCGGCACGGGCGACACGGCCGAGGGCACCGTCGCCCAGGACCCCCGCTCGCTCGGCGGCAAGGTGCTCCGGGTCGACCCGGCGACGGGGGAGCGGCAGATCTGGACCCTCGGGCACCGCAACGTGCAGGGCCTGGCCGTCCGCCCGGGCACGGACCAGGTGTTCGCGGTCGAGCACGGGCCGGACCGCGACGACGAGGTCAACCTGCTGCGCGAGGGCGGCAACTACGGCTGGGACCCCGACGGCGGGGGGAGCTACGACGAGAGCGTCCCGATGACCGACCTGGAGATCGACGGCGCCGTCCCGGCCGTGTGGTCCTCGGGCGACCCGACGCTGGCCACGAGCGGCGCCGCCTTCGTGACGGGCGAGGCGTGGGGCGCCTACGACGGCCTGCTGCTCGTCGGGCTGCTCAAGGCGCAGGGCGTCCTGGCGCTGCGCCTCGACGACGCCGGCGCCCTGCAGGAGGAGTTCCGGCTGCCCGAGCTCGAGGGACGGTACGGCCGGATCCGGAGCGTGCTGCAGGGGGTCGACGGCGCCCTGTACGTGACCACGGACAACGGGGGCGGGGAGGACGCGGTCTTGCGCGTCACCCCCAGCCCCTGAGCGTCAGGCCTCGACGGTCCAGGTGTCGCCGCCGGCCAGCAGCGCGTCGAGGTCGGCCGGCTCCTGCACGCGGGCGACGTCGAGCTGCTCGGCCATCATCGCGTCGTAGGTGGCCTTCTGGACCGACCGGAAGACGCCCATCGGCGTGTAGCGCAGGTCCTGGCTGGACAGCCGGGACAGGGCGAAGGCGTAGGCCGGGTTCTCGCGGTGCGCGTCGTGCACCACGATCTCCGACGGGTCGACCTGGTTGGTCTCGGCGATCCGCAGCCCGCCGAAGTCGTCGCGGACCACGCACGAGGCGCCGTCCGGGCCGAAGACCAGCGGCTCGCCGTGGACCAGGGGGATCGACCACTGGGTGCCGGTCGCCGGGTCCTTCAGCAGCTCGAAGGCGCCGTCGTTGAAGATGTTGCAGTTCTGGTAGATCTCCACCAGCGCCGTCCCCTGGTGCTGGGCGGCCTGCCGGAGCACCTCGGTGAGGCCCTTGCGGTCGGAGTCCATCGCGCGGCCCACGAACGTGGCGTCGGCACCCAGCGCGAGCGAGACCGGGTTGAACGGGTGGTCCAGCGAGCCCATCGGCGTGGACTTGGTGACCTTCCCGACCTCGGAGGTGGGGGAGTACTGGCCCTTGGTGAGGCCGTAGATCCGGTTGTTGAACAGCAGGATCGTCAGGTTGACGTTGCGGCGCAGCGCGTGGATCAGGTGGTTGCCGCCGATGGACAGCGCGTCGCCGTCACCGGTCACCACCCAGACCGACAGGTCGGGGCGTGACGCGGCCAGCCCGGTCGCGATCGCCGGCGCGCGGCCGTGGATCGAGTGCATCCCGTAGGTGTTCATGTAGTACGGGAAGCGCGACGAGCAGCCGATGCCCGAGACGATGACCATGTCCTCGCGCGCGATGCCGAGGCTCGGCAGGAAGCTCTGGACCGCGTTGAGGATGACGTAGTCACCGCACCCGGGGCACCAGCGCACCTCCTGGTCGGTCTTGAGGTCCTTGGCCTTGAGCGCGGTCTGCTTGGGTCCCTGGGAGGCGACCGAGGCGGCGACGGCGTCGGCGATGGGGCCCTCGGCGGGCATGCCGATCTCGACGGTGGTCACTGGTGTGCTCCGTTTCCTGCGGCGGCGGCGCCGGCCTCGCCCACCTGCGGGGCGGCCGGCGCGCTCGTGCGGTCGATGACCTCCTGGATCACCGCGGCCAGCTCGGCCGCCCGGAAGGGCAGCCCGCGGACCTGGGTGTGGCTCTCGACGTCGACCAGGTACTTCCCGCGCAGCAGCAGGGAGAGCTGGCCGAGGTTCATCTCGGGGCAGATCACCCGGTCGTAGCGGCGCAGGACCTCGCCGAGGTCGGCCGGCATCGGGTTGAGGTGCCGCAGGTGGATCTGCGCCACCGTGCGACCGGACCGGCGGATCCGCCGGCAGGCCGCGCCGATCGGGCCGTAGGTCGACCCCCAGCCGATGACGGCGACGGTGGCGTCGCCGTCCGGGTCCTCGACGTCGGTGGCGGGGATCGACGCGGCGATGCCGTCGATCTTCGCCTGACGGGTGCGCGTCATGAAGTCGTGGTTGGCCGGGTCGTAGGAAATGTTGCCGGTCCGGTCGGCCTTCTCCAGCCCGCCGATGCGGTGCTGCATGCCGGCGGTGCCCGGGATCGCCCACGGGCGGGCAAGGGTCTCCTCGTCGCGGAGGTACGGGAGGAACACCCCATCCTCGCCGTCGCCGGCCTGCCCGTTCGGCTCGGTCGCGAAGTTCACCGTGCCGGTCAGGTCGGGCAGGGAGTCGACGGCCGGGATCTGCCAGGGCTCGGCGCCGTTGGCCAGGTAGCCGTCCGACAGCAGGATCACCGGGGTGCGGTAGGTCAGGGCGATGCGCGCGGCCTCGATCGCCGCGTCGAAGCAGTCACCCGGCGAGCGCGGCGCGATGACCGGCACCGGCGCCTCGCCGTTGCGCCCGAACATCGCCTGCAGCAGGTCCGACTGCTCGGTCTTCGTCGGCAGGCCGGTCGAGGGCCCGCCGCGCTGCACGTCGACGATCACCAGCGGCAGCTCGGTCATGACCGCCAGGCCGATCGTCTCGGCCTTGAGGGCCACACCGGGGCCGGATGTCGTCGTGATGCCGAGCGCACCGCCGAAGGAGGCGCCCAGGGCGGCGCCGATGCCGGCGATCTCGTCCTCGGCCTGGAACGTGCGGACGTCGAACGACTTGTGCTTGGACAGCTCGTGGAGGATGTCCGACGCGGGCGTGATCGGGTACGCGCCGAGGAAGACCGGCAACTTCGACCGCTGGCCCGCCGTGACCAGGCCGAGCGCCAGCGCCTGGTTGCCCGAGATGTTGCGGTAGCGGCCCGGCGCCATCGGGGCGGGCTTGATCTCGTAGGAGACCGCGAAGGCCTCCGTCGTCTCGCCGTAGTTGTAGCCGGCCCGGAAGGCGGAGATGTTCGCGGCGGCGATCTCGGGCTTGCGGCGGAACGTGCGCTCGAGGAAGCGGATCGTGCCCTCGGTGGGCCGGTGGTACATCCAGGACAGCAGGCCGAGGGTGAACATGTTCTTCGAGCGCTCGGCCTCCTTCTTGCCGAGGCCGGAGTCCTTCAGCGCGTCGGTCGTCATGGAGGTCAGCGGGACGCTGACGGTCTGCCACCCCTCCAGGGAACCGTCCTCGATCGGATTCGTCGCGTAGCCGACCTTGGCCAGGTTCCGCGGGCTGAACTCGTCGGAGTCGAGGATGAGCAGGCCGCCGCCGGGGAGGTCGGCGAGGTTGGCCCTGAGCGCCGCCGGGTTCATCGCCACGAGGACGTCGGGGGCGTCGCCCGGGGTCATGATGTCGTGGTCGGCGAAGTGCAGCTGGAACGAGCTGACGCCCGGGAGGGTCCCCGTCGGCGCCCGGATCTCGGCCGGGAAGTTCGGCAGGGTCGACAGGTCGTTGCCGAAGCTCGCCGTCTCGCTGGTGAACCGGTTGCCGGTGAGCTGCATGCCGTCGCCGGAGTCGCCGGCGAGCCGGATGACCACCCGGTCGAGCTCGACGACGCTCTTGACCAGGCCGCCGGGCGCCGAGCCGGCCACCGGTGTGTCGCCGGCCGTGGTCGGGGTGAGTGCAGTCATCAGTGGTGTACCTCCACCGGCCGAGGTTACGTGCGTGCGTCCGCGGCCGGGGTGTGGATCCGGACACGACCTTCTAGGGGTGCCCTAACAGGTCGCCGTCAGTCCTCATTCCGAGGGAAAGGGCGGGAGGCCCGGGGGAACGAGCACCCCCGACGCTGCGTTGATCCGACGTGCAGCGCTGGAACAACGGACTGAAGACCGCCGTCCTCCTCGGTCTGATGGGCGCGCTCATCCTCGCCGTCGGCGGGCTCCTCGGCGGCCGCAGCGGGCTGTTCATCGCCCTGCTCGTCGCCCTCGGCGTCAACGGCTACGCGTACTTCAACTCCGACAAGCTCGCGCTGCGGGCGATGCGGGCGTTCCCGGTCACCGAGACGCAGGCCCCGCAGTACTACGCGATCGTCCGGGAGCTGGCCACCGAGGCCCGGCAGCCCGTGCCGCGGCTGTACGTCAGCCCGACCAACCAGCCCAACGCGTTCGCGACCGGCCGCAACCCGCGCAACGCCGCCGTCTGCGTGACCCAGGGGATCCTGGAGCTGCTCGACCGCCGGGAGCTGCGCGGCGTCCTGGCCCACGAGCTCTCCCACGTCTACAACCGCGACATCCTGATCAGCTCCGTGGCCGGCGCCATGGCCACCGTGATCACCTACCTGGCGCACATGGCGATGTTCGCCTCGATGTTCGGCGGGCGGTCCGAGGACCGCGGCGGCGGCAACGCGATCGGGGGGCTGCTCCTCATGCTGCTCGGGCCGATCGCGGCCGGGGTGGTGCAGATGGCGGTGAGCCGGAGCCGGGAGTTCCAGGCCGACGCGTCGGGGGCGGCCCTCTCGCAGGACCCGCTGGCGCTGGCATCGGCGCTGCGGAAGATCGAGCGCGGGGCCTCCGCACTGCCGCTGCAGCAGGAGGACCGGCTGGTGACCCAGAGCCACCTGATGATCGCCAACCCGTTCCGCGGTCAGGGCATGGCGTCGATGTTCGCCTCGCACCCGCCGATGGCGCAGCGGATCGCCCGCCTGGAGGGCCTGGCCCGGGAGCTCGGCCAGCGCTAGGACGTCGCCGTCGACCGTCGGGTCGTCCTTGGGCAGTGGGGCTGCCCTGCGCCGCTCACGAGCCCACGCTGCGCGAGGACCACGGCCCGGCGTACGACGAGTTCTGCGCGAACGTGCCCCGCTGGCTGCTGCGCCCGACCCCGTGGCCGGGAGCCGCGGGGCGCCCTCGACGACCGGTCAGGAATCGAGAAGCTCCCCCACCACGCCGGTCCTAGCGTTGCGGGCGACCCCCCGACGTCCGAAGAGGAAGGCCCGACGATGACCGCGACGAGCACGGAGACCGGCTCCGGAGGCTTCTCCCCGGAGGAGCGCGCCGCCATGAAGCAGCGCGCCGCGGAGCTGCGCGCCGAGGGGAGGAGCGGCGCGAAGAAGGCCGACGGTCTGCAGGCCGTCCTCGAGAGCATCGCGAAGATGACGCCGGAGGACCGTGGCCTCGCCGAGCGGGTCCACGTGACCGTCACCACCCACGCCCCGGACCTGGTGCCCAGGACCTGGTACGGCATGCCCGCCTACGCGGACGCGGACGGCAAGGTCGTGGTCTCGCTGAAGAACTCGGGCAAGTTCGGGCAGCGCTACTCGACCCTGGAGTTCCAGGACCCCGCCCGCCTCGACGACGGCGACCTCTGGCCGGTGTCGTACGCGCTCGTGACGTGGACCCCCGCGGTGGAGGAGAAGCTCGCCGCGCTGGTGCGCAGAGCGGTGTCCTGAGGTGGGCCGCAGGGGGCCTACCGGTAGTTGTCGAACTGCAGGGCGACGTCGAGGTCGGCGCCCCGGAGCAGCTGCTGGACCGCCTGCAGGTCGTCGCGCTTCTTGCCGCTGACCCGCAGCTGGTCGCCCTGGATCTGCGCCTGGACGCCCTTGGGCCCCTCGTCGCGGATCAGCTTGGCGATCTTCTTGGCGACGTCGGACTCGATGCCCTGCTTGATCTTGGCGCCGATCCGGTAGGTCTTGCCCGACGCCTGCGGCTCGCCGGCGTCGAGGACCTTCAGCGAGATGCTGCGCTTGATCAGCTTCTCCTTGAACACCTCGAGGGCGGCGCTGACGCGCTCCTCGGTGTCGGCCTGCAGGGTCACGCCGTCCTCCCCGGCCCAGGCGATGGTGGCGTTGGTCCCGCGGAAGTCGAAGCGCTGCGAGAGTTCCTTGCCCGCCTGGTTCAGGGCGTTGTCGACCTCCTGGCGGTCGACCTTGCTCACGACGTCGAAGGACGCGTCGGCCATGGCTCTATCCCTTCCGCTGGGCGGGCGCCGCCCTCGGGGGTCCGAGGACGCCGTCCGCCGTTCTTGTACGCTGCTCCGGTACCACCGCACGGCGGGTTGCCCGAGTGGCCAATGGGAGCGGACTGTAAATCCGTCGGCTTAGCCTACGAAGGTTCGAATCCTTCACCCGCCACGCCCGGTACGACGGCCCTCGACCTCTCCAGGTCGGGGGCCGTTCGCGTGCTCAGGGGAGCGTCGGCGCCCGGGCGCTCGCGGTCGCGGTGCGCTCCAGCGGCTCGCCGCCCAGGAACAGCCAGCCGAAGGCGATCTCGACGTAGCGCGTACAGCTCACCGTCACCTCGGCACCGTCGGTCTCGGCGGACCAGGAGTCGAGCGCCGTCCCGCCGTCGGCGAGCTGGTCGGCGACGGCCGCCTGCGCGGTGGCCCTGGTCAGCGGGAGCTCGGCGTCCACGCCGCGGGTGTAGACCACGGCCTCGTCGGTCCGGTTGGCCGCGGCGAGGGCCGCGCCGTCGCACACCGACTGCACCTCTTGCTGCTCCAGGAAGGCGTCGGAGGCCGCTATCGCACCGAACGCCATCAGCGCCGCGACCGTCCAGCAGACCAGCACGAACGGCAGGGTCGAGCCCCGTTCGCGGTCCCGCCGGTCGTGCTGCACCGGGGCAGCGTAGGTGGCGGACGGGTTGTCCACCGCCTGTGGACAGGATCTGTGGACGCTGTGGACACCCGATCGGGTGGCGGCCTGCTCCGCGGCCGGCCCTGTGGACGACGATCCGGCGGGAGTGGCGGCGCCGTCAGACTCCGCCCATGTCCATCGAGATGCCCGCCGCCGAGGTCCACGCCCTCGCCGGCACGCTGCGCGCGGCCGCCGCGACCGCCGGGGAGATCGCGCCGCGGCTGCACGGCGCGGGGGACGTGGGCGACGCGCTGCTGCCGGTGGCGGAGGCGTTCCTCGACGCCCACCGGACGGCCGGACGCGCGCTGGCGGGGGAGCTCGCCTGGCTCGGCGAGACGGTCGCGGCCGTCGCCGACTCGTGGCTGGCCCTCGACCGCGGTCTGCTCGCCGCACGGGACAGGGGCGGTGCCGGGTGACCCTGGAGATGCCGGAGCCGGTACCCCTCGGCATGCCGCCCGGCGACCCGGGCGCGGTCGAGGACCTCGTCCACGACGTGGCCGGTGCCGCGGACCGGCTGGCGTTGCTCGCCGCCGACCTGTCCGCCCCCGCCGCGTCCGCCTCGGGCTGGCTGGGGGCCGACGCGGCGGCGGCCGCCACGCAGCTGGCCCGCGTCGCCGGCATCGCCGTCGCCGCCGGCGACGCGCTGCGCTCCGCCACCGGCCGGCTGAGGACGCACGGGGACCTGCTCCGCGACGCCCGGCGGGAAGTGGCCGCCCTGCGCGAGGAGCAGGACGAGGACTTCCGGGCGGCGTGGCAGCGGCTCGGCGCGATCGAGGACCCGCGGCTCGCCGTCCTGACGGGCTCGCCGGCATGGGTGGGCGTGGTGGCCGAGCTCGAGGCGTCCGAGGCCCGGCGTCGTCGCCTCCACACCCTCCTGCTCGAGGAGCTCGCCGACGACGCGGCCGCCACCGCCCGGGTGCTGGAGGGGGCCTGCCGACCGGTGGGCGGCTCGGGGCGGCCCGGCGACGACGGGCGGGTCCTGGCCCACCTCGCGGCGGAGCTGCCCGGGTGGGGCGAGCCCGAGCTCACCCACCGCGGGCGCGTCCTGGCGGACGCGCTCATGGGCCCGCTCACCCCGGAGGAGCGGGAGCGGCTCACCGCGGACGCGGTGGACCTGGCAGCCTCGCCCGCCTTCGCGACGGCGCTGGTCCGCGGGCTCGGCGTGGAGGCGTTCGGGCTGCTGCTCGACACCCTGGGGCAGCAGCCCGATGGCCCCGACCATCCCCTGGCGGCGGTGCTGGCCGGGGCGCTCGGTGCGGCTGTTCCGAGCGGACGGTCCCGGGACGGCGTCGCCGCCGTCCTGGGAGCCACCTACGTCCGTCCCGACGACCGGCACGGCGCGTCCGGGCGGGCGGCGGGGATGGTCGCTGTGCTCTCGGCCGGATCGCGGTCGCCGGCCGGGGGCCTGCGGATGGAGACGGTCGGGGCCTGGGCGCGGCAGCTGCTGCTGCGCGAGCGGGCGCAGGGCATGCCGACCGGGCTCCCGTCCCCGGGGATGCCGTGGCGCGAGGACGCGCACGACCCCGTCCACCTGGCCGTCGGCATCCTGGCGCGGGGCGGGGACCCGGCGGCCGCGTCGGCGCTGCTGGGCGACGACCGGGTGTGGGAGGCGCTGCTCGACCGGTTCTGGGGTGACGGCGGGACGGCCCTGACCGAGCTGATCGCCGAGGCGGCTCGCGACACCGGTCCCTCGGGGGACGCGGCCGTGCGCCTGGGTCTGGAGACCATCGGCGCGGGGCTCGTCGAGGGTGACCCGTCCGAGCGGACGGTGTCCCGGCACGTCGTCGCGGCCGTCTCTCCGGCCCTGGGCAACGCGGTGGCCGCGCACGTCGGCGGCACCGCGGACGCCCTCGCCGCCATCGCGTCCGAGAGCGGTGGCGAGGACGACCGGGGCCTGCTGAGGGGCCTCGGGTACGTGACCGTGGACCGGCACGCCGCGGCCGCCGTGGAATCAGCGCTGACAGCCTGGGCGGTGACCCAGCCGCACCAGCTGGCCGGGAGCAGCCGCGCCGCCCCCCTGCCGGCCGTCGCCGTACCCGCCGCCTTCCTCGCCGTCCAGGAGTACGGGCAGCGGCTGACCTACGCCCTGGACGGGTTCGAGCTCCAGGAGGAAGCGGAGAACAGGGAGGCCTGGTGGAACTGGACGGGAGGGCTCGTGCTCGAAGGCGTCTCCTACCTGCCCGTCAAGCCCGTCGCTGCCCTCGCCGACCTGGTCGGCGCCTACGCGCCGGTCCTGCTGGACCTCGACGGCACGTTCGAGCAGGGGCCGGACCGAGGGCTGCGCTACAGCGCCGGCGTCGCGGGGGCGGAGGTCCTCGCCACGCTGCCGCCCGACGTCGCGGCCCGCGCCGACGCCGTCCGGGCGCAGTCCGAGGCGTCGTATCGGCGCGCCGCGGGGCGGCTCGGGAACCCCACGCCGCCGACGTCACCCGGGAAGGACTGGGTCGCCCCGGTCCTCGAACTCGCAGGTGGCGGGCTGGCCGACGTCGCGACCGACGAGCTGGGCGACCGCGTGCGGCGCGAGGGCGCCCGCGGCCCGCTGGGCGGTCTCCTGCCCGGGAGGCGCTGAGGCACGCCCGTCCTCACTCGAATTGGTGACTTCCCGTAGAACGCCGCTCACAGAGAGCGACGACGCGACAGACGTTCACCCGGTCGTGATCTTCGGTGCTTGTCCGACCGGGTGACGGGAAGCAATGTCTCCAGCGCGGTCCGTACTGAACGACGCTCTGCCCCCGCGCGTAGATGGCTGCCGCACAAGCCGCAGTCAGTCATGCCTTGGAGGCAATCGTGAGCAGCAGCGTGCAGTTTTCCGTGTCCAGCCGTGGTGGCAGGTGGGGTCGCGGCGGCAGGTGGGGCCGTGGTGGCAGGTGGGGGTTCGTCGCCACGACGTGAGTCCCTGCCGCGCCTCGAACTCCGCTCCCCGGTGAGCGCGCCGTCAGGGCGGCCGGTCCACGCCGGCTGTCCCGACGATCTGGGCGTGCGTCTCACCCCTCCGGGGGCGATGGCGCTTGTCGCGGCACCGTCCGCTGTTAGCCTCGGCGCGCCCGACTTCCCAGGTGAAATGCAGGTTCAAGTGGCCGAGTACGACGACCGCCCGCTGCGCCGGCCGCTGTCACTTCGCAGCCCGTGGAGCGTCGCCTGGATCGCGCTCGCCGTCGCTGTGCCCGTCTCACTGTGGGCTCTCGTCCCGCTGGCGGAGCCGGTCGATGTCCTGCCGCTCGTCGCGGTGTTCCTCGGCCTGGTCGCCGCGGAGTCTCTCAGCGTCGAGTTCGAGTTCCGCAAGCAGACCTTCTCCTGGTCCCTGAGCGAACTCGCCTTCGTGATGGCTCTCGTGACGGTCGGGCCCGCTTGGACGGCCGTCGCCTGGGGGATCGCCGTAGGTCTGGCCGTCCTGGCTCAGGGCTACTCGCGTCCGAAGGCGGCCTTCAACGTGAGCCTCGTCGTGCTGGAGGTGTGCATCGCCGTCGGTGTGCTGCACTTTCTGCCGGCCGGGGAGATCTCCGAGCCTGTCACCTGGATCTCCTACCTGATCGCCGTCGTAGTGGCCAGCGTGATCGGTGCTGGGTTCATCGCCGCGGCCATCACCGTCACCCAGGGATATCCCGGGCGCACGCTCTGGACCTCGTTGTTCGTGCCGGTCCTCATGATCACCCCGGTGTCGGTCATCGTGGGCCTGGCGGTCCTGCTGCTCGTCAGCGTGACGCCGTGGGCGTGGCTGTTGATCGCACCACTCCTCGTCGCGCTGGCGTTGCTCTACCGCCGTTACGCCGCGGTGACCCGGGAAGGGCACAGCGTCGAACGCGTCTACGACTTCGCCCGCCGCGTCGAGCAGGTCTCGCCCGACGAGGCCGGCACCCGGCAGATCGTCGAGGCCGTCCGCGAGCTGCTGAACGCCGATCGCGTCGCGCTCTGGCTGCCCCCGTACCTCGACGAGGAGCCTCGGCTGGTGGTCGTCGCCGAGAACGGCGCGGTGTGGTACGACGGCCCGGGGGACCCCGACGACCTCCTCCGCCGACGTGCCGTGGAGTCGGCCGACGGTCCTGTCCGGGTCTCGTCGAGCCGCGCCGATGACGAGGAGGCCGCGGCCCTCTCGCGGCGCGGCGTCTCCGACCTGCTGGGCGCCGCGGTCATGACCGCGGCCGGCGAGCCCGGCTATCTCGAGGTCTGCGACCGGCGCAGCGACATCGTCTCCTTCGCCGACAGTGACAGCGCGGCCCTGGACTCGATGCTCACGCACGTCAACGCCGCCATCCGGCACCAGCAGCTGCTCACCCAGATCCGCTACGACGCAGACC
The DNA here is from genome assembly GCA_035642035.1 of Blastococcus sp. GTDB lineage: Bacteria > Actinomycetota > Actinomycetes > Mycobacteriales > Geodermatophilaceae > Blastococcus_B. Next base: position 7,129 of record DASQTE010000429.1, on the reverse strand, counting down.
ACGACCGGCTCACCGGCCTGCCCAACCGGCAGCGGCTGGCCGCCGAGATCGACCAGCTCCTCTCCAACGACCCGGTCACCGCGCGGGCCGGCCTGATCCTCGCGGCGCTGGGCAACTACACCGAGGTCACCGACACCCTGGGTCACGCCGCGAGCGACGAGCTCCTGCTGGTCACCGCCGGCCTGCTGCGCGAGCACGCGCCGCCGACGGCGCTGCTCGCGCGGATGGAGGGCGAGCAGTTCGCCGTCCTGCTGCCGGGGCTCTCGCTCCAGGCCACCGAGCGGGCCGCCCGCCGGCTCCGGGAGGCCGCGTCGACACGCGCCCGCGTCGCGGGCCTGGACCTGGAGGTCACGCTCACGATCGGCGTGGCCGCGGCCCCGGTGCACGGCACCGACTCCGGCATGCTGATGCAGCGGGCCGACGTCGCGCTGCTGGCCGCGAGCGACTCCGGTGGCGTCGCCAGCTACCACCCCGTGCTCGACCAGCAGAGCCTGCGCCGGTTGCAGCTGGGCACCGAGCTCGAGCAGGCGATGGCCGACGGCCAGATCAGCGTGGTCTTCCAGCCGATCATCGACGCCCACAGCTCCGACATCGTCTCGGTGGAGACGCTGGTCCGCTGGGCGCACCCGCGCTACGGGCAGATCCCGCCCGACGACTTCATCCATCTCGCCGAGCAGATCGGCCGGATCGGCGCGGTCACCGACCACGTACTCGACCTCGCCCTGGCCCGCTGCCGCCGCTGGCTGGACCAGGACATCGCGCTGTCCGTGGCGGTCAACCTGTCGGTGCACTGCCTCACCGAGCCCGACCTGGTCGCCCGCGTCCGTCGCGCCCTCCAGCGGCACCGGGTGCCGGGGGAGCTGCTCACCCTCGAGCTGACCGAGAGCAGCGTCGTCGACGACTCGGTGCGCGACAGCACGGTGCTGGCGGACCTGCACGGCCTCGGGCTGCGGCTGTCGATGGACGACTTCGGCACCGGGTACTCGTCGCTCTCGCAGCTACGCCAGCTGCCGATCGACGAGGTCAAGATCGACAAATCCTTCGTGCTGGGGATGTCCACCAGCCAGGGCGAGTCGTTCATCGCCCGCTCGATCATCGAGCTCGCCCACAACCTGGGGCTGCGCGTGGTCGCCGAGGGCGTGGAGGACGAGCTCACCCGCAACCTGCTGGCCGAGATGGGCTGCGACAAGCTCCAGGGCTTCCTGGTCAGCCGGCCGCTGCCCGACGACCGGCTGGAGAGCTGGCTGCTGGCCCGGACCGGCGTCCGCAAGGCCGCACCGGGGGCGACCCACCGCCGCCTCTTCGTCCGCACCTGAGAAAGGACCTCCCTGCCCCCCACCGCTCGTAGGCTCGCGGCGGGCCCCTGCAGGGAGGCCGAAAGCATCGGGTACAGTTCTCGACGGCTCTTCGAGCACGCCCCTTTAGCTCAGTCGGCAGAGCGTCTCCATGGTAAGGAGAAGGTCTACGGTTCGATTCCGTAAAGGGGCTCTGTGACCAGCCGGTCCTGTCGCGAGACCGGGCCGCACGGTCATCCCGGCGGTGTAGCTCAGCCTGGTAGAGCAAGCGGCTCATAATCGCTGTGTCACCGGTTCAAGTCCGGTCACCGCTACTCCTGACGGACCCCGCACCCCGGGGTCCGTCCGCACGTCAGAAGTCCCCGTGCCGGCAACCGCCGCCACGGACGCACAAGGCTAGGAGCACTCCTCATGGCAGCGACCGACATCCGTCCGAAGATCACCCTGGCCTGCCAGGAGTGCAAGAACCGCAACTACATCACTCGCAAGAACCGGCGGAACGACCCCGACCGGCTCGAGCTGATGAAGTACTGCCCGCGGGACCGCAAGCACACCCTGCACCGCGAGACCCGCTGACGCGGGTACGCAGCCGAGCCGAGGGCGGGAGCATGGCGCTGGACCGGGAACTGGTCGGGCGCAGCTACCCGCCCTCAGCCGTCTACGAGGTCGGTCGCGCGAAGATCGCCGAGTTCGCCACCGCGATCGGTGAGGACGACCCGGTCCACCGCGACGTCGAGGCCGCCCGCGCCGCCGGCCACGCCGACGTCATCGCGCCCCCGACGTTCGCGATCGTGGTCAGCCTCGAGGCGGCGATGGTGGTGCTCGACGACCCCGACGTCGCCATCGACTACGCCCGCGTCGTCCACGGCGAGCAGCGCTTCGCCCACCACCGCCCGATCCGGGCCGGCGACCGGCTGGTCGCGACGACCACGATCGACGCGGCCCGGACGGTGGCCGGCAACGACATGCTGACGGCGCGGGTGGACCTCGCCACCGAGGGTGGCGAGCCGGTCTGCACGGCGACGTCGATGCTCGTGGCCCGGGGGGAGTCGTGACCGTGGAGGTGGGCACCGAGCTGCCCGAGCAGGTCTACCACGTCACCCGCGCCGACCTCGTGCGCTACGCCGGCGCCTCGGGCGACTTCAACCCGATCCACTGGAACGACCGCACGGCCACCGCGGTGGGTCTGCCCGGGGTCATCGCGCACGGCATGTTCACGATGGCGCTGGCCGGCCGCGCGGTGACCGCCTGGACCGGCGACCCCGCCGCGCTCGTCGAGCAGCACGTCCGCTTCGGCCGGCCCGTCGTCGTCCCCGACGACGACGAGGGCGCCGAGGTGACGGTCCGGGGGAAGGTCGGGGCACTCCTGGACGACGGCCGGGCGCGGGTCGACCTCACCGTCACGAGCGGCGGCGACAAGGTGCTGTCCCTGGCGCGCGCGATCGTCCACCTGGCATGAGGGCGCGGCGGGCGGCCGCCGCCACCGCCGCGGCGTTCCTCCTGGCCGGCTGCACCTCCTTCGCCGACACCGTGGCGGCACCGGAGAGCCCTCCCGCGACCACGCCCGAGGCCGCGCCGGAGCCCGAGGAGGGCGCCTGCCCCGCCGAGCGCGCCGAGCCCGACCCCGACCGCCCGGAGATCTCCCTCGACTTCACGCTGGCCGACGACCGGCGCAGAGTCACCGGCACCGAGACCGTCGTCTTCACCCCCGACCGCGCCGTGCGGGAGCTGGTGTTCCGGCTGGTCCCCAACGGACCCGACTCCGCGCCGGCGGGCAACCGGCTGCTCGTCGACGACGTCCGCGGGGACGACGTGGCCCAGGGTCGGTACGAGGCCGCCGGGGCGAGCGACCCCGGGGGGCTCTACGTCGTCGACCTCGAGGACGAGCTCCCGGCGGGGGAGACCACCGAGGTGTCCCTGGACTTCTCGCTGACCCTGGGGAGCGGCGCCTTCGACCGGGTGGGCGTCGAGGGGCCCGTCTCGTGGTGGGCCAGCGGGGCCCCGCTGCTGGCCTGGGAGCCCGGGGTGGGCTGGGCCCGCGACGACTTCGTGCCGCTCAGCGGCGAGACGGCGTCCAGCCCCGCCGCCGACACCGTCGTCACCGTCTCGGCGCCGGAGGACCTCACCGTCCTGATGACCGGCGCCCAGGCCGACCCCTCGGCGCCCAGCGGCGGGCGGCGCACGTGGACGTCGGAGGAGCCGGTCGCCCGCGACGTGGCCGTGGCGGCCGGACCGTTCACCACGACCGAGACGACGACGCCCGGCGGGACCCGGGTGACGACCGGCGTGCTGCCCGACGGGGACGTCGCCGGGGACGTGTTCAACGCCTGGACGGTCGAGTCGATCGGCGCCCTCGAGGAGTTCCTCGGCCCGTTCCCGTACGAGACCCTCTCGGTCGCGCTGCTGCCCGACTTCGGCGGCGGCATCGAGTACCCGAGCATGATCCTCGAGGCGACCCCGAGCCCCGAGGTGCTCGTGCACGAGGTGGCCCACCAGTGGTTCTACGGGATGGTCGGCAACTCGCAGTTTCGCGACCCCTGGCTCGACGAGGCGTTCGCCTCGTGGGCCGAGGCCGTCGTCGACCCGGGGTCCGGCCTGGTGTCCGAGGAGGCGCTGCCCCTGCCGGGGCCCGTCGGCGGCGCCATGGACCAGTACTCGAACTCCGGCCAGTACTTCAGCCTCGTCTACGACAAGGGGGGAGCGGCCCTGCTGGAGGCGCAGCGGACGGCCGGCGAGGAGGCCTTCGCGGCGGCCGTCCGCTGCTACGTCGACGCGACGGCGTGGAGCATCGCCACGCCGACGGACGTCTACCGCGCCCTGTCGGACCTGCCCGCGGCGCTCGCCGTCCTGGAGGGCGCGGAGGCACTCGGCGAGGACGACGCCCCGCGCTAGCGGAAAGACCTGCCGGGGGTCCTTCCGCTACTCGGCGGAGCCGAGCAGCCGCTGCATCCGCGAGACGCCCTCGACCAGGTCGTCGTCGCCCAGGGCGTAGGACATCCGGAGGTAACCCGGGGTCCCGAACGCCTCGCCGGGGACCACGGCCACCTCGGCCTGCTCGAGGATGATCTCCGCGAGCTCGACGCTGGTCTCCGCCGTCCGCCCGGCGATCGGCCGGCCGAGCAGCCCCTTGACCGACGGGTAGACGTAGAACGCGCCCTGCGGCTCCGGGCACGCGACGCCGGGGATCTCGCGCAGCATCGACACGATGGTGTGCCGCCGCCGGTCGAAGGCCTCCCGCATGGTGGCGACCGCAGACAGGTCGCCGGTGAGCGCGGCGATCGCGGCGGCCTGGGAGACGTTCGCGACGTTGGACGTGGCGTGCGACTGCAGATTGGTCGCCGCCTTGACGACGTCGGTGGGGCCGAGGATCCAGCCGACCCGCCACCCGGTCATCGCGTAGGTCTTGGCCACGCCGTTGACGACGACGCAGCGGTCGACCAGCTCGGGGACGACCACCGGCATCGACGGGGCGGTCACGCCGCCGTAGGTGAGGTGCTCGTAGATCTCGTCGGTGAGGACCCAGATCCCGGCGTCCAGCGCCCAGCGGCCGATCTCCTCGACCTGCTCGACCGGGTACACCGCACCCGTGGGGTTCGACGGCGAGCAGAACAGCAGCACCTTGGTGCGGGGCGTCCGGGCCGCCTCCAGCTGGGCGGCCGAGACGAGGTAGCCGCTCTGCTCGTCGGCCACGACCGGCACCGGGACGCCGCCGGCGAGCTTGATCGCCTCGGGGTAGGTAGTCCAGTACGGGGCGGGCAGCAGGACCTCGTCGCCCGGGTCGAGCAGCGCGGCGAACGCCTCGTAGACCGCCTGCTTCCCGCCGTTGGTCACCAGCACGTTGGCCGGCGTCGCCTGCAGCCCGGAGTCGCGCGCCGTCTTGGCGACGATCGCGTCCTTGAGCGCGGGCAGCCCGCCGGCCGGGGTGTAGCGGTGCATGGCCGGCTGGGCGCAGGCGGCGACCGCCGCCTCGACGACGTAGCCGGGGGTCGGGAAGTCGGGCTCGCCGGCGCCGAACCCGATGACCGGCTTGCCCGCGGCCTTGAGCGCCTTCGCCTTCGCGTCGACGGCCAGCGTCGCCGACTCGCTGATCGCGGCGAGGCGGCGCGAGATGCGGCTCGTGCCCGAGGGGGCGGCGGACGGGCTGGCGGACTCCGAGGAGACGGCGGTCATGCCTCCATCGTGTCAAAGAAGCCTCATCCGCGACGCAGTCGGACGTGAGCGACTGCGTCGGACGGGGTGAACTCCACACACGTCCATCCGTCGAGGGCGTCGCCGAGGTCGCCGAACAGGCGCTCACCACTGCCCAGGAGCACCGGCACCACGGCGACGTGCAACTCGTCGAGCAGTCCGGCTCGGAGGTACTGCCGCACCGTGGCGGCGCCTCCACCCAGCCGCACGTGCCGGCCGCCGGCCGCCGCCCGGTGCGCTCGAGGGCTGCCTCGATCCCGTCGGTGACGAAGTGGAACGTCGTCCCCCCGGACATGGGCACCGGGTCGCGAGCGTGGTGGGTGAGGACGAAGACGTCGTGGTGGAAGGGCGGGTCCTCGCCCCACCACGGCCTCCCTCAGGGGCCCGCCGTGAGCCTGCGAGCGGTGGGGGGAGGGAGGTCATTACGCCATGATCGTGGCGCCGATCCCCTCGGTGCCGCGGGCCCGCATCCGGTCGTCGATCGGGGTCCGCTGCCCGGCCGGCGGGAAGATCCACTCGTGCAGCTGCTCCCCGCCGACTCCGAGCGGATTGTCGACGTCCTGGTCCGGGCCGGCGCCGTAGCCGTCGAGGGAGATCGAGAAGTCGTGCACGCGCAGTTCGCTCATGCAAGGAGGACGGTCCACGGGCCGGCAACTGATCGGCTCGGGAGCGGGACCGCTGGGACGTTGGCTGTGTGTCCGTCCGGTCCCGTACACTGGCCGTCCTGGGGCAGCTGACCCCGCCACCGGCGTGCCCCGGAACCTCCCCGAGGCTCCTCGCTGCCGTGGTGAGGCGGGCGGTCCCGGGCCCCGCCCAGGGGACTAGGGGTGTAGCTCAATTGGCAGAGCAGCGGTCTCCAAAACCGCAGGCTGCAGGTTCAAGTCCTGTCACCCCTGCCACCGACCGGCACGAACCGACCACCAGGGCCGCTCCTCGGAGCGGCCACCACCACGAGGCGAGCGAGGCGCAGTGAGCGACGAGAAGCCGGGACGCGAGGACGACCCTCGCGACGCCGAGCTGACCGACGAGCAGCTCGACCGCGAGACCCCGGGGGTCGACGACGCCACGGAGCTCGAGGCGGCGGAGGACGAGCTCGCCGCCGAGGCCGCGTCCGAGGAGGACAAGGTCGTGGCCGCGCCGGCCCGTCGGCGCGGCCGGATCACCGCCGACGACGACGAGGACGACGACGAGCCGGGGACCACCCGTGCCCGCCGCCCGGCCTCCCGGACCGCCGGCCGCGAGGGTGGGGGCACCCGGTCCCGGGCCGCCGCCGAGCGCGCCCGCGTCGAGAGCGCGCAGAGGCGCTCGCTGGCCCGGTTCCTGCGGGAGGTCGTGGCCGAGCTGCGCAAGGTCATCTGGCCCGGTCGCCGGGAGCTGATCACCTACACCACGGTGGTCATCTTCTTCGTGGCGTTCATCGTCGCGCTGGTCGCCGGCTTGGACCTGCTCTTCGCCCGGGGCGTGATCGCCGTCTTCGGCTGACCTCCGCCCGCCCGCACGCCCCATGACAAGGAAGAGACGACACCTGTGATCGAGCTTGTGAGATCACCAATGAGCGCAGCACCGTCGGTCACGACGCCGACGAGCGCCAGCGAGGAGAAGTAGTGACCGACCCCCGCGAGCCCTTCGAGACCGCCACCCCGGTC
>DASQTE010000428.1:0-4097 GCA_035642035.1 Blastococcus sp. | reverse complement strand
GGCGGCGAGGGCCTGCCGCAGGACCGGCACCCCCGCCTCGTAGCCGCTGGTCGCGAGCAGGGCCAGCCCGTCCAGCAGCAGGGCGCAGGGCCGGGGGAGGCCGGTCGGCGAGTTCCGCCAGTCGGCGGCGAGGAACGCGGTCGCCACCTCGTGCAGGTCCGCCCCGCGGGCCTCGCGGCCGGCGGCGACGGCGGCGGACATGGCGTCGAGGTAGGTCGCCCGTGCGAGCGTCGCGTCCAGCGGCTCGAGCCGGCGCGCGGCGGACAGCAGGAGCCGGGGAGCGTCCCGGCCGTGGGTCGCCGCGAAGGTGATCTGGCCGTGCAGCAGCTCGGCGCGGGCCTGGTCCAGCTCGTCGAGCGGACCCGCACGGGCCGTGGCCAGCAGCTCCAGCGCCCGCTCGGGGGCCCCGGCGAGGTTCTTGCCGTGCGCGGCGGCCAGGGCGCGCTGCGCCCGCCGCGCCGGGTCGGGGGTCAGCGCGACGGCGCGCTCGAGGAAGGCGGCCGCGGCGGCCTGCCCGCCCCGGGCGCGCGCCCGGGCGGCCGAGCGCTCCAGCTCCTCGGCCACCCCCTCGTCCAGGCCGGCGGTCGCCTGCGCCCGGTGCCAGGCGCGGCGGTCGGGGTCGGTGTGCGGGTCGATCGCGTCGGCCAGGGCGCCGTGCGCCGCCCGTCGGTCGTCGGCGGAGGCCGCGCGGTAGACCGCCGACCGGACGAGCGGGTGCCGGAAGCGGACGTTGGTGCCGATGTCCACCAGTCCGGCCTCGGTGGCCCTGGCCGCGGCCGCGACGTCGACGCCCAGCCGCGCGGCGGCCCCCCAGACCCGCACCGGGTCACCGACGGGGTCGGCGGCGGCGACCAGGAGGAGCAGCCGGGTGGTCGCGGGGAGCGGCTCGAGCCGCCGCCGGAAACTGTCCTCGATGCGGCCGGCCAGGGGCGTGGCGTCCGGGAGCCCGAAGCCTCCCGCCAGGTCGGCGGGGGAGTGCCCCTGGGGGAGCTCGAGGAGTGCCAGCGGGTTGCCGTGGCTCTCGGCGACGATCCGGTCCCGCACGCGGGGGTCGAGCGCGCCGGTCAGCGCCGACTCCAGGAGCGCCGTGGCGTCCGCGGTGCTCAGCCCGCCGACGACGAGCTCCGGCAGGCCGAGGAGCAGGGGCTCCCGGTCGGACGGCCGGACGGCGAAGACCATGGCCACGGGCTCCGCGGCGAGACGCCGGGCGACGAACTCCATCGTCTGCGCCGACGCCTGGTCCAGCCACTGGGCGTCGTCCACGAGGCAGACCAGCGGCCGCTCGTCGGCGACCGCGGAGAGGAGGGTGAGCACCGCGAGGCCCACGAGGAAGCGGTCGGGCGCATTGCCGGTCCGGAGCCCGAAGGCGGTGCCGAGCGCCTCCTGCTGGGGTGCGGGGAGGGTGTCGAGCCGGTCCAGGTAGGGGCCGCAGAGCTGGTGCAGCCCGGCGAAGGCGAGCTCCATCTCGGACTCGACGCCGGCGGCCCTGGCGACCCGGCAGCCGGTGGCACGGACGAGGAGGAAGTCGAGCAGGGCGGTCTTGCCGATGCCGGCCTCGCCGCGCAGGACCAGCACCTGGCTGCGTCCGGCCTTGGCGGCGGCCACGAGACCGCTCAGGGTGTCGCATTCGGTGCGGCGGCCCAGGAGGCCGGGCCACGGACTGGTGCTGCGCACGGGTCACACCGTTCGAGGTCGGGGAAGCGGGTGTGCCATCGGACGTTCCCTCGGCTGGTCCGGTCGTCGCATCCCCCCGCGACGCGCCTTCCGGGATACGGGACTGCCGGGACCGGAGTCTGCCGCGCGGGGGCACCGGCGGAACAGGTCCTGCGCCGCGGGCCGGGGAGATCGTCCGACGCCGGAGGCGCGGAGCGGTGCGTCGAGGACTGTCGTGGCGCGGGCCGTGGTGGAAGCACTCTGGCATGACCGGCACGCCGGCAGCCCGCTGGCCAGGCTGGTCACCCGGGGCTACCACCTCTACGCGCTGCCGGCCATGTCCAACCGCGTCCGGGTGGCGCTGGAGGGCGTTCCAGACCTTGCTGTCGCCGGGCGAGACCCAGCTGTCCGTGGTGCGGGAGGAGGATGCGCGGCTGGCGAGCGCTCAGGCCACCGCCGTCTACGCCCCGGCGGAGGGCGGCCGCCGGCAACCCGCCGGCTGACCGCTCCGGTCACGCCACCGTCAGGCGGCGGTGCTTCCCGCCTTCCGCGACGGGGTCGGGACCGGTGCGGCACCGCGGGCCGGCGCGTGCCGGCCGAGGCGCTCCTGGATGCGCCCCAGGTAGGCCCGGGCGTGCAGGTGGAGGGCGCCGGACGGCGGGACGACGGAGGAGGGGGCCGTCTGCAGCTCGGCCCTCAGGGCGTCCCGCCGGCGCTCGAGCTCCGCCGTCTCGGCCAGGAGGGCGGCCCGACGGCGGACGGCCTCGCGGTCCAGTGCCTCGCGGACGGCGGCCGCCTCGGCGTCGGCCCGCCGGCGCTCCTCGCGCCCGCTGCCGAGCATCGCGACGATCTCGTCGCGGGCGCTCAGCCGGGCGGCGGCCGCCTCCTCGTGGGCCCGGGAAAGGATCTGATCCGCGTGCTCCAGTGCTCGCGACTCGACGGCGCGAGCTTCGGCCAGGTGGGCCTCCGCCTCGGCACGGACGTGGCGGCCCGCCTGCTCCGCCTCGGCCACCTTCCGGCCTGCCTCGGCGATCATGGCCGTCGCCCGGGATGCGGCCTCGGCCAGCGTCCTGATCGCCCGGGCCTCGGCCTCGGCGAGCGCGCGCCGGGCGTCGGTCGTGACGGCCTCCGCCTGCGCACGGGCCACGGACCGGTGGTTGTCCGCCTCCGCGCGGATGGTCTCGGCCTCGTCCGCGGCGGCGGCGAGCATCGACCCGATCCGTTGCGAGACCTGGATGAGCTCGCCGCCGGCCGACGAGTGCGAGAGCAGGGTGCGGGCCTCCGCGAGCGCCGCCTGCGTCTCGAGCTGTCGGGCGAGCAGGTGCTCCCGCTGGCGGTCCGCGGCCACGAGCTCGTCCTCGGCCCACCGCACGTAGGTGTCGACCTGGAAGCGGTCGTAGCCGGCGAGGGCGCGACGGAACATGGGCCCCACCTGGAGCACCGAGGGCAGGTCCCCGGAGACGTTCGGATGCGCGCGGTCCGACGTCCCCGCCACCACGTCCAGGGCGCCCACGTCGCGCGCGGCCTCGAAGTCGGCACGCAGCTCGATGCTCATCCCACCTGGCTCCCCACGCAGTCCGGTCCTGGTTCGGGAACGCTACGGCTCCGGATCAGGTCTGCGCCCCGGGTGGCGGGCCGGCATCACCCGGGAGAGGGGGCCGGACGCCCGATCCGGTTGCCCGGGCCCGCCGCCTCGCTCTGCGTGACGTCGCTCCGGCGGGTGAGAGACCCCGGCGGAGGTGGTCCCGCGAGCCCGCGGTGCCGCACCCTCGTCGTATGGCCCCCGCGACTCCTCCGCCGGCCCCCGGCAGCATGACCGTCCCGCCGCTGTTCGGCTGGGAGGTGATCCTGCTGGTGCTCGTCGTGGTGGGGGTCGTCGCCGTGGCATTCGTCGCGTTCGGTGCCATGCGGGCCGGCCGCAACGACCGGTCGGAGTGGCAGGCCTGGCTCGACACCCGCTCGGCGTCGTACCGTCGGGCGGCGGACGAGGACGAGCCCGCCGTCTGATCGCTGGAACAGCGCGGACGGTTGGCGGCCCAACGCTTGGTGGGCCACGGGTCCTACCCTGGTGTCATGACGACCAGCCCGACGTCCTCCCCGGTCGCGGAGGCCGAGGACGTGCTCGCCCTGGACCGGCAGGTCTGCTTCGCGCTCTCGGTGGCCGCCCGGAACGTCGTCGCCGTGTACCGGCCGGTGCTCGAGCCGCTCGGCCTGACCCATCCCCAGTACCTGGTCATGCTGGCGCTCTGGCAGTACGGCTCGCTCTCGGTCAAGGAGCTCTCCGGCCTCCTGCAGCTGGACCCCGGCACGCTCTCGCCGCTGCTGAAGCGGCTGGAGGCAGCGGGTCTGCTGCGCCGCGAGCGGGACACCCGGGACCAGCGCAACCTGGCCCTCTCGCTGACGGAGAAGGGGCAGGCGCTGCGCGCGGAGGCGGAGAGGATCCC
>DASQTE010000427.1:0-6389 GCA_035642035.1 Blastococcus sp. | reverse complement strand
TGGTCGCCCGGGCGCGCGAACTGGCCGCCCGGGCCGCGCAGCCGGTGGTCGACCTCGCGCAGCGGCACACGACGGTGTCGGTCGAGCGGGCCGTGCTGCGGCTGGCCGGGCTCACCGGCACCGACCCGGTCACCGGGGAGGCCGCGGGCTCCGACGAGCAGTCGGTGGGCCGGGTGCCGTGGGTGAACCGGGTGGTGGACGCCGTCCGCGAGCAGGTGGGCCTGGAGTCCGGCGTCGCGCTGCCGGTCTGGCACGCCCTCGCCTCCGGCGGGACCCTTCAGCAGCTGGCCGAGGACGTCGGCGCCGGCATCGCCCGCTTCGAGATCCCCACGGGCACGGCGGCCGAGCGGGCGCGGGAAGGCGCCCGGGCCGCGGCGGCCGCCGGCATCGCCCGCATCGACGCCAACCGCCGGCGCCGCGAGGAACTGGTCGCCCTGCACGGCGACCCGCCCCGGCGCCCGTGGATCTACCTCATCGTGGCCACCGGCGACATCCACGAGGACATCCCGCAGGCCCAGGCCGCCGCCCGCGCGGGCGCCGACGTCATCGCCGTCATCCGCTCGACCGGGCAGTCGCTGCTGGACTACGTGCCGGAGGGCGCGACGCGCACCGGCTACGCCGGCACCTACGCCACCCAGGAGAACTTCCGCCTCATGCGGGCCGCCCTGGACGACGTCAGCGCGGAGCTCGGCCGCTACGTGCGGCTGACCAACTACGCGAGCGGCCTCTGCATGCCGGAGATCGCCGTCCTGGCCGGGCTGGAGCGGCTGGACATGATGCTCAACGACGCGATGTACGGGATCCTCTTCCGCGACATCAACCCGCGGCGCACCTTCGTCGACCAGCGGTTCAGCCGGATGGTGCACGCCCGCGCCGGGATCATCATCAACACCGGCGAGGACAACTACCTCACCACCGCCGACGCCGTCGACGAGGCGCACACCGTCACCGTCAGCCAGCTCCTCAACGAGACCCTGGCCAAGGAGGCCGGCCTCGAGGACTGGCAGCTCGGTCTCGGCCACGCGTTCGAGATCCAGCCCGAGCGCGAGGAGTCCTTCCGGCTCGAGCTGGCGCACGCCCTGCTCGCGCGGAGCCTCTTCCCGGACGCGCCGCTGAAGTGGATGCCGCCGACCAAGCACATGACCGGCGACGTCTTCCGCGGCTACCTGCTCGACGGCTTCTTCAACCTCGCCGGGGCGCTCACCGGCCAGGGCATCCTGCTGGTCGGGATGATGACCGAGGCGGTCGTCACCCCGTGGCTGTCCGACCGCGACCTGGCCCTGCGCAACGTCCGCTATGTGCTGAACTCGGCCGGCAACCTGGCCGAGGACTTCGCGCCCCCGCCCGGCGGCTTCATCGACCGACGCGCCGACACCGTGCTCCGCGAGGCCGTCGACCTGCTCGGCCGCATCGCCGACCACCCCGAGGGCCTCATCCAGGCGATCGCCGACGGCACCTTCGGCATCACCAAGCGGCCCGCGGACGGCGGCAAGGGGCTGGACGGCGTCGTGGCGACCGGCCCGGACGCCTACAACCCGGCGCTCGAGCTGCTGGGGGAGAAGGAGGTGGCCCGTGCCTGACGGCTCGATCGTCCGGCCCTACGGCGACACCACCGGCGACGGCATGGTGCAGACGTCGTTCACCCTGCCCGTCCCGGCAGGCCCGCGGGCCGAGGGCGCGGCGCTGCAGCTGGCGAACAAGATGGGCATCGAGCCGGCGATGGTCGTGCACAGCCACGCCATCGACAGCGGCTACACCTTCTTCGTCGTCTACGGCAGCGTGAAGCACCTGGTCGACCTCGACGCCGTGGTCGTCGAGGAGCGCGCCTACCCGCTGCTGTCGTCGTCGGAGATCAACGCCGCCATCCGGACCGGCCTCAACCGCAAGCTGGTCGTCCTCGGCGCATGCATCGGCACCGACGCCCACACCGTCGGCATCGACGCGATCCTCAACGTCAAGGGCTTCGCGGGGGAGAAGGGCCTGGAGTACCTGCGCGAGATGGCCGTGACGAATCTCGGCGCGCAGGTCACGGTGCCCGAACTGGTGACGAAGGCCCGCGCCGCCCGCGCCGACGCCGTCCTGGTCTCCCAGGTCGTCACCCAGAAGGACGCGCACCTGCGGAACACCCGCGAGCTCGCCGCCGCCTTCCGCGAGGCGATGGGGGAGTCCCGGCCGCTGCTGGTCGTCGGCGGTCCCCGCTTCGACCCGGCGATGGCCGCCGACCTCGGCGTCGACAAGGTCTTCGGCCGGGGGACGACCCCCGGCGAGGTCGCCAGCTACCTGATCCACGCCCTCGTCCCCGCGCAGGAGGAACCCACGTGACCGACCCACGGCTCGGCCTCACCGTCACCCACCGCCGGTACGTGCCCTACGCACACGCCCACTACGGCGGCGCCCTGGTCGACGGCGCCTACACGCTCGGGCTGTTCGGTGACGTCGCGACCGAGGTCGCCATCGTCATGGACGGCGACGAGGGCCTGCTGGCGGGCTACTCGGCGGTGTCCTTCCTCGGGCCGGTGCGCGCGGGGGACGTGGTGGAGGCGACGTGCGAGGTGGTCCGGATCGGGCGGCGCAGCCGGGAACTGCGCTGCACCGCCCGGGTGGTCGCACGGGCCCAGCCGGAGCGGAGCCCGTCGGCCGCGCAGGTCCTCGACCCGCCGCTGGTGGTCGTGGAGGCGACCGCGACGCTCGTCGTCCCTGCCTCTGGCGAGGCAGTAACGATTCAGTCACAGTAGCTTCCGCGGTCACCGCAGGTACGGACGCGAACGCGCGCAGTTCCTACAGTCGCTGCAGTTCATCCGGGAGCACCGTGACGCGCTCCTCCGGATCGAGCCGCGACGCCCCTCGGCCACTGCCGGGACGCAGGGACGCGCGGCCCGGGCGGAGGCACGTGGATCGGCCACCCGGTGGGACCCGCTCGGATCCGCGTCATCAGACAACGGTCGAGCCGATCGCGACCAGCGACCGGCCGTCCGGCCCGAAGACGAGGAGCCCGTGCCGGGCACCTGCCGGCCGCCGACCCGGTTGGGGGATCGACCGGCCGTGGACGCAGGCCGGGGTGGGATGCTGGGTCAGGACCGCGGCCGACGGCGCGGCGGTCCGGACCCCGTCCGACCGGTTCGGGGGAGCGACCGGCGCCGTTCCGGGAGGCTGTGGGTGCCGGCAGGATCAGGAGAGCCGGCGGTCGGCACGCTGTCGCGGCCGGCCGCGCCGGCGACGCAGGCCGCGGAGGGTCGCGGCCGGGCAGGGTGGCCCTGGCGCACGGTCCTCGCGGCCGTGGGCGGTCTCGTGCTCGTCCTGGCCTACCCCGGCTACGACCTCGTCGGCCTGGCGGTGCTCGGCCCCGCCGCGCTCGCCCTCGCCGTCCACGGGGAGCGGGTGCGCTCCGGGCTGTGGCTCGGCCTGGTGTTCGGCCTCGCGTTCTTCGTCCCGCTGCTGTCCTGGACCGGCATCTACGTCGGCCCCTTCCCCTGGCTCGCCCTCGCCGTGTGGGAGGCCGTGCACCTGGCCCTCCTCGGCGGTGCCACCGCGCTGACGTCCCGGCTGAGGCTCTGGCCGGTCTGGACGGCGGCCCTCTGGGTGGCCGACGAGGCGCTCCGCGGGCGCTTCGTCCTGGACGGCTTCCCCTGGGGGCGGCTGGGCTTCAGCCAGACCGAGGGCCCCCTGCTCGCGCTGGCCGCGTACGGCGGCGTCCCGCTGGTCACCTTCGCCGTCGCCCTCGTCGGCGCGCTGCTTGCCGCGGCGATCCTCGCGCTGGTCCGTGCCCGGCGGGCCTCCGGCACCGCGGGCGAGCGGGGCCGCGCCCTCCGGACCGGGGCCCTCCTCGTGGTGGCCGTGCTGGCCGTGCCCCTCGCCGGCATGCTCGCCTGGCTGCCGCTGCCGGGCAGCTCGCTCACCGCGGGCGGTCCCACCGCGACGGTCGCGGTCATCCAGGGCGACGTCCCGCGGGCCGGGCTGGACTTCAACGCGCAGCGGCGGGCGGTCCTCGACAACCACGTGCAGCGGACCCTCGAGCTCGCCGATGCCGTCGCCGCGGGGGAGGAGCAGCAGCCCGACGTCGTCCTCTGGCCGGAGAACAGCTCCGACATCGACCCCTACACGAACGCCGACGCCGCCCGGCAGATCGACCGGGCCGCCGAGGCGATCGACGCGCCCATCCTGGTCGGCGCGGTGGTCGAGGGCCCGGGGGAGTACGTCAGCAACACCGCGATCGTCTGGGACCCCGAGTCCGGGCCCGGGGACACCTACGTCAAGCGGCACCCCGTGCCGCTGGCGGAGTACGTGCCGGCCCGCAGCTTCTTCCGCTTCTTCAGCGACAAGGTCGACCTGGTGCGCCGGGACTTCGTCGCCGGCGACGAGGTGGGCGTGCTGGACGTCGGCGGCGTCCGGCTCGGGGACCTCATCTGCTTCGAGGTGGTCTACGACGGCCTGGTGCACGACGTCGTCGAGGGCGGGGCCGGGATGGTCGTCGTCCAGACCAACAACGCGACCTTCGGCTACACCGACGAGAGCGCCCAGCAGCTGGCGATGAGCCGGCTGCGCGCCGTCGAGACCGGCCGCACCGTCGTCGTCGCGGCCACGAGCGGCATCTCGGCGATCGTCGCCCCCGACGGCACGATCGCGCGCTCGTCCGAGCTGTTCACGCCCGACGTCTTCGTCGAGGACATCGCCCAGCGCAGCTCGGCCACCGTCGCGCAGCGCCTGGGCGCCGGGCCGGAGTGGGCGCTGACCGCGCTCGGCGCCGGCGCGCTGGTCGTCGCCGCGCTGCTGCGCCGGAGGGCCCGGCGGTGAGCGGGCGCGTCCTCGTCATCGTGCCGACGTACAACGAGGTCGAGAACCTCGAGCGCATCCTGGAGCGGCTGCACGCGAGCGTGCCCGACGCGCACGCCCTCGTGGTGGACGACTGCTCGCCCGACGGGACCGGTGAGCTCGCCGACAAGCTGGCCGCCCCCGACGCGCGCGTCCACGTGCTGCACCGCAGCGCCAAGCAGGGCCTCGGCCAGGCATACGTGGCCGGCTTCCGGTGGGCGCTCCAGCGCGGCTACGACGTCCTCGTGGAGATGGACGCCGACGGTTCGCACGCCCCCGAGCAGCTGCCCGACCTGCTGGCCGGCCTCGACTCGGCCGACCTCGCGCTCGGTTCGCGGTACGTGCCCGGGGGAGCGGTGACCGACTGGCCGGTGCACCGCCTGCTGCTCTCCCGCCTGGGGAACCGGTACACCCGCTGGGCCCTACGGCTGCCGCTGGACGACGCGACCGGCGGCTACCGCGCCGCACGGGCGGAGCTGATCGACCGGCTGCCCTTCGCAGACGTCGCCAGCCAGGGCTACTGCTTCCAGGTCGACTGGGCCTGGCGGGCGGTGCGCGACGGCGCCCGGGTCGTCGAGGTGCCGATCACCTTCACCGAACGGCAGTTCGGCAGGAGCAAGATGAGCGGTTCGATCGTTAGGGAGGCATTGGTACGGGTCACCGTCTGGGGCCTGCGGGACCGACTGGCCGACTGGCTGCCGGGCCGCGTGCGCCGTCCGGTGCCGGCGCGAGCCGGGCGGAGAGAGGCAGGACAGCATGAGTGACGCCGTGGGGCGCCGGGTGCGCGTGGTCGCCGGGCTGCTGGTGCTGGCCGAACTGGTCGTCTTCGTCCTGGTGGCGCAGTGGATCGGGGTCGGCTGGACCATCCTCGCCACCCTGGCCACGAGCGTCCTGGGCTGGATGCTGCTGGCCCGCCAGGGCACGAAGGCGCTCGCCGAGCTGCGGGAGAGGGCCCGCACCCGCCGGTCGCCCGGCGCCGAGCTGGGCAACGCGGGGCTGGTGGCTGCCGGCGGCCTGCTCATGGTGCTGCCCGGCTTCATCGGTGACCTGATCGGGCTGCTCTGCCTCATCCCGGGCACCCGGAACCTCGTGCGGGCCGGTCTCTCGCGGCTGGTGGCCGCGCGGCTCCCCATGGGTCTGCGGCCGCCGGTGCGGGTGGAGAGCGTCCGGACGGCCGAGGTGCCCCGCACCGGCGACGGCCGCACGGAAGGGTCCGGGAGCACCCGGCTGGTCATCGAGGGCGAGGTCGTGCGCGGCCCCGACGGCCGCCCGCTGACCTGACGCACGACCCCGCCGGCCCACAGGGGTGGAACTGCCGGCCGACGATGTGCGCACCTGGCGCATTCCGGGCGGAGACATGCGCCGTTCGCGCACACCGCCGAAGGGTCGACATCCCGGAGCCCCTGCGGACGCAGAACGGCCCCGGTGGAGAGATCCACCGGGGCCGTTCTGGTCGTGCTGGGTTCAGCTGGCGCGGGTACGCCGGCCGCGGAGCACGTCGAGGCGCTCGGCGAGCACCTCTTCGAGGTCCTCCACGGAACGACGCTCGAGGAGCATGTCCCAGTGGGTGCGCGGCGGCT
>DASQTE010000426.1:0-6144 GCA_035642035.1 Blastococcus sp. | reverse complement strand
GGAGACCGCGGCCTCCCCCCAGTCGGTCAACGGGCTCGTCCTGCTGGACGCCGCGGTGCCGGGCCCGCGCCGCGCCCTCGACCCACTGGTGGCGTTCACGTTCGCCGTCTACGCGATCCCGATGGTGGGGGAGCGGTTCCTGGCCCTGCGCCGTAAGCGGTCGACGCCGCTGCGGCAGGTCCGCGACATGCTGCGCCTGTGCGGGGTCGACCCGGACGCGCTCCCGCCGGAGACCATCGAGCGCTCGCTCGACCTCATCGGGCGGCGCGAGGACGTGCCGGCGATGGACAAGGCTTTCCTGTCGGCCGCCCGGTCGCTGCTCCGCATCCTCGTCGACCCGCGCCGCTACCGGGCGGCGATGGCGTCGATCACGGCGCCGGTGCTGATGGTCCAGGGCGACGAGGACCGGCTGGTCCCCGTCAGCGCCGCCCGCGACATCGCCGAGCGGCACCCGGGCTGGCGGTACCTGGAGCTGCCCGGCGTCGGGCACGTCCCGCAGCTGCAGGTCCCCGAGAAGGTGGCAGGGGAGTTCCTGGCCTGGCTGGACGAGACCGCCGGGGCCCGCGCCGCCGTCTGATCAGAGGGCGGCCCGCAGCTCGGTCTTGAGGACCTTGCCGCTGCCGCCCTTGGGCAGCTCGTCGAGGACCACGACCTCGCGCGGGTACTTGTAGGCGGCCAGCCGCTCCTTGCAGAAGCCGACCACCTCGTCCGGTGTGGCCGAGGTGCCCTGCTTGAGCGCGATGAACGCGACGACCTCCTCGCCGAGGCGGTCGTCCGGACGCCCGATCACCGCGGCCTCCAGGACGGCCGGGTGCTGGTGCAGGACCTCCTCGATCTCCCGCGGGTAGACGTTGAACCCGCCGCGGATCACCAGGTCTTTCTTGCGGTCGACGATGTAGAAGAAGCCGTCCTCGTCGCGGTAGCCGAGGTCGCCGGTGTGGAACCAGCCGCCGCGCATGGCCTCCTCGGTCGCCTCTGGCCGGCCGAGGTAGCCCTTCATGACGCAGTGGCCGCGGAGTACGATCTCGCCCACGTTCTCCGGCCCAGGCGGCAGCTCGCCGTCCTCGGCGTCGACGACGCGGACCTCCACGCCCCACAGTCGCTTGCCGATGGACATGACCCGCCGGTCCTCGACGCTGCGGTTGAAGGTGGCGATCGCGCTGGTCTCCGACAAGCCGTAGCCCTCCAGGACCGGGACGCCGCCGTAGGCCGCCTCGAAGCCGCGCAGTACCTCGCCGGGGATCGAGGCGCCGCCGGAGACGCAGACCCGCAGCGACGACACGTCGCGACCGGTGAGATCGGCGTGCAGGAGGGCCACGAACATCGTCGGGACACCGCAGAAGACGGTCACCCGGTGCCGCTCGACGGCGTCCAGGACGGCGCCGACGTCGAAACGGGGGACGAGCACGAGCGTGGCGCCGCAGCGGATCGCGGTGTTCATGACGCTGGAGAGGCCGAAGACGTGGAACAGCGGCAGCACCGCCATGCTGACGTCGTCGTCGCGGTAGTCGAACGTGTCGCCGGCGACGGACGACGCCATGTACAGCTGGAAGTGCGTCAGCTCCGCGCCCTTGGGGCGCCCGGTCGTGCCGCTGGTGTAGATGATCACCGCGGTGTCGTCGCTGTTCATCGGCTCGATGTCGTACCGCTCCCCGCCGTAGAGGTCGGCGAAGGGATCTGCACCCTCCACGGCCGAACCGACGACGAAGACCCGTGCGCCCCCTTCGGCGGCGCCCTTCAGGGCCTCGTCGGCGAAGGCGTCGAAGGTGATCAGCACCTGCGCGCCGCTGTCCTGCAGGTGGTAGGCGATCTCCGGTGCTTTCAGCAGCGGGTTGAGCGGGACGACGGTGACGCCTGCCTTGAGCGCACCGAAGTAGGTGAACACGAACTCCGGCACGTTGGGCAGCTGGAGGGCGACGGTGTCGCCTCGCCCCAGCCCGGCGTCGCGCAGGCCCGACGCCACGCGGCCGGACATCACGTCGACCTGCTGGTAGCTCAGCTCCAGGGAGCCGACCCGGAGCAGCGGGTGCTCGGGGTCCGCGAGCGCTGACTCCCGGAGGATCGTGGCGAGGTTGAAGCTCATGGCGGCCCCCTGGACGTGCGGTCAGGACTTCGTGGATGCACCGCTCAACGTGTCGCGGAGGGCCTCGAGCCCGCTGTAGTGCGGCCGCCAGCCCAGCTGCTCGCGGGCCTTCGTCGTGTCCATGATCGCCGGCCGGCTGGCCGCCTCGACCCACTCCGCGACCGGCGGCAGGAAGGGCAGTCGGGACATCGCCCGCGCCGCCGCCTGGGCCGGTGCCGCCGGCAGCGCGATGGGCAGCGCGCCGAACTCGCGGGCGACGTCGGCCGCGGTCAGGACGCCGTCGCCGGCGATGTTGTAGGCGCCGGGCGGACCCGCCGCGACGATGCACTGCACCAGCGCCCGGCCGACGTCCTCCTCGTGGATGAACTGCATCGGCAGCGCCGGCACGAACAAGGGCACCGGCACCGGGAGCCGCCGCGGGCGGCTGAACAGCTTCCGCCCCAGCGGGGCGAGCGGGCCCGGCAGGACGTCCTTGCCGCCGATGACGTTCGGACCCAGGACCACCGGAGGACGGAGCAGGAACAGGGCCAGCTCGGGATGCCGGCCGGCCTCCTGCTCCAGCAGGTCCTCGAGCTCGGCCTTCTCCTGCGCGTAGAACAGGCGCTGCGCGGGCCGGGTCGGCCAGTCCTCGCCGATGCGCTCCGGGTTGTCCGGGTGGAAGCCGTACGCCGCCACCGAGGAGGCGTAGACGAACCGGCGCGCCCCGGCCGCGGCCGCGGCACGGAACACGTTGAGCGTCCCGTCGACGTTGATCGACCGGGTCGTCTCGCGCGATGCGTTGCCGGTGATCAGGAACGCCAGGTGCACGACGACGTCGACGCCCTCGAACGCCGCCTGCAGCGCCTCGGGGTCGCGGACGTCGCCCTGCCGGTACTCCATCTTCGTCCAGCCGCGCTCGGCCGGGTCGAAGGGGCGGCGCGCGATGCCGATGACCCGGGCGATCCGCTCGTCGTCCTGGAGCAGGGGCACCAGGCCCGAGCCGAA
Organism: Blastococcus sp.; assembly: GCA_035642035.1. GTDB lineage: Bacteria > Actinomycetota > Actinomycetes > Mycobacteriales > Geodermatophilaceae > Blastococcus_B. The sequence continues at coordinate 3,077 of DASQTE010000426.1, read as the reverse complement.
CGTGCCGGTCGGGCCGGTGACGGCGACGGTGAGCTCGCGTTCGCTGCCGCCGGCCGGCTCCTCCAGGCCGCGCGGGCCCTCGCCGAGTGCGCCGGCCCCGTGTCGCCTGCCCGGGCTCACCGGGCGGCTGCCGTGGTCGACTTCTTGGCCGGGGACGCCTTGGCCGGCGCCTTCGTCGCCGGGCCGGCCGGTGCCGTGGCCGTCTCGGTTGCGGCCTCGGCCTGCACCCCCTCCTGCTTCTTCGCCGCCAGCGCGAGCAGCTGCTCGATGCCGCGGCGGATGCCGCCGGAGAGGACGTCGACGTCGGGGTAGCCGTCGAAGTCGGCGTTGATCCCGAAGGTCATCGTGTTGAGGTAGGAGAAGATCCCGATCGAGCAGCGGGTGCCCCCGGCGATGGGGACGTAGGCGGTGGCGCTGCGCATCCGCTTGCCGAGCACGTAGAGCGGCACCCGCGGGCCGGGGACGTTCGTCGTCACCGCCTGGCACCACATCTGGCCGGCCTGCATCCCGGCCCGGACCCCCATCGACAGCAGCGTCGGGGCCACGAAGTCGCCCATGGCGATGATGGAGTTGGCGTCGACCGCCGACATCGTCTTCTTGTACTCGTCCATCTGCGCGCGGACGGAGGCCAGCCGGTCGAGCGGGTTCGACAGCCCCACCGGGAGGTCGACGAAGACCGCCGACACCTGGTTGTTCAGGCTGCCCTTCTGGTTCTCGCGCCGCACCGACACGGGCACCATCGACCGGACGACGAGCTTCTCCGACGACAGCTCGCCACGGCCCTCGAGCAGGTCGCGGAAGCCGCCGGTGATCGCGGTGAGGACGACGTCGTTGACGGTGCCGCCGAACGCCGTCCGCACGGCCTTGAACTCCTCGAACTTGCCCTCGGTCCACGCCCAGCGCCGGTGCGGGCCGATCGGCCCGTTCAGCGAGCGCGCCGTGGGGGTGATGACCTGCTTGGCGAGGGACGGCACCGTCTGGGCCAGCGTCCTGCCGGACGAGGCGAGGCCCTTGACCGCCCGGACGGGGCTGCCGATGCCGGGCGCGGAGGCCAGCTGCTGCAGCGGGTTGGTCACGCTGTCGGAGACCGAGCCGGCCATGACCTCGAGGCTCGTGGGGCTGCGTCGCGGCGTCCAGTCCTTCACCGGCTCGTGCGTGGCGTCGGGGTCGAGGTCGAACATCAGCTGCATGAGGTCGGTGCCGGCGACGCCGTCGACCATGCAGTGGTGGACCTTGGAGATGAGCGCCCACCGGTCGTCGGCGAGGCCCTCGACCAGCCACAGCTCCCACAGCGGCTTGGCCATGTCGAGGCGCTGGCCCAGCACCCGGCCGGCCAGATTCCGCAGCTGCTCGTCGCTGCCCGGACGGGGCACGGCGGTGTGCCGCACGTGGTACAGGATCTGGAAGTGCGGGTCGTCGACCCACAGCGGGCGCCCGAGCTGCATCGGCACCGGGCGCACGCGCTGCCGGTACCGGGGGACCTTCGGCAGCTTGCCCAGGATCAGGCGCACCACGTCGCCGTAGGTGGGAGCCGGCCCCTCGAAGACGGCGACCGACCCCACGTGCATGGGGGTGTTCTCGCTCTCCGCGTAGAAGAAGCTGGCATCGAGAGCGCTCATCCGGTCCACGTTCTGCTCCTCGCCGCCCCGGGTCACGTTGCTCGGACCGGGGCCGTCACGTCGTCGGGTGGCCGCTGAAGTTAGGCGTGTCGTCAGGTTGCTGCAACAAGAACGATCTGGCGATCACCACAATGCACTGCCCCGCGGGAGAGCGCTCAACCGGCCTTCCTCCCGGCCGCCTCCACGCGGTCCAGCAGGGTGTCCAACGCCTGGTCGACGACCTGGGTACGGGTGAGGTTGACGCTGTGCCCGGCCCCCGGGACGACGACGAGGTCCGCGCCGTCCCCGAGGGCCGCCGCCAGGCGCCGGCCGTGGTCGACGGGGGTGAGCCGGTCGTGGGTCGCGGCGACGACCGTGACCGGTACGCGCCGCAGCACCTCGAGGGACGCCGTCTCGTCGTGGTCGAGGAAGGTCGCGTAGAACGCCATGACCACCGGGTACGGCGTCTCCTCCAGCAGCTGCTGCACGAGCCGGACGCTGGCCGGGTCGGCGTCGTCCCGGCCGAAGAGCAGCCGGCGGGTGAACCACCGGGCGAAGGCGCTGCCGCGCCACCGGAATCGCTCGAGCACGGGCGCGACCAGTTGCAGCATCCGCAGGTAGACCGGCAGCAGGTGCAGCCGGCGGATGGCCTTGACGACCCAGCCCAGCGGGCCGGTCTCGACCAGTCCGCCGGCCGACGTGGCGAGCAGGAAGGCACCCACGACGCGGGTCCCGAACAGCTCCGGGCGCTGCCGCGCCAGCGCCATGATGCTCATGCCGCCCATGGAGTGACCGGCCAGCACTACCGGCCCGGTCGGGGCGACGGCGTCCAGCACCTGGCCGAGGTCGCGGCCGGTGCGGTCGATCGTGGCGTCGGGCAGCGGGGTGGCCGCGGACCGGCCGTGCCCGCGCTGGTCCCAGAAGACCAGGCGCGCCCGGCCGCGCAGTGCCTCCCGCTGCAGCTGCCACTCGGCCAGCCGCGCGGTGAACCCGTGCGAGAAGACGACGGTGAGCGGTGCGTCCTCGCGCCCGTCGACCTCGACGTGCAGCCGGACGCCGTCGTCGGTGGTGACGGTCCGGGAGCCCGGCGGCGGGGGACCGGTCGGGCTCGGAAGGGACAGCGGCGGGTCGATCGGCACGCCGCTCATCCCATGGCGGGCGTCCGCCGCCCGCAACCGGGAGGTCTCACGAGCGGCGCCCGGGCGCGTTCTCCCTCACCAGCCGGCGGGCGGTGTCGACCTCCCGGGCCACCGGGGCGAGCACGCCGTCGGCGTGGATCTCCGCGTCGTCGGGCGCGCGGTGCACGCGGACGTCCTCCTCGAGCTGCCGGATCGCCTTGCGCAGCACCGCGACCTGGGCGAGGTCCGGCGCCGGCTCGCCCTCGCGCTGGGCGATGACCGCCTCGGTCACCGCGTCCGACGTGCGCTCCAACTGGACGATGACCGGCCACCAGGCGGCCGCCCGGTTGCTGATCGGCGG
>DASQTE010000425.1:0-19141 GCA_035642035.1 Blastococcus sp. | reverse complement strand
CTGGAACGGCCCGGCCTGGTCGGTCAGCGCGGAGGCCCTCGCCTACCTGGCCTTCCCGGTCCTGGCGCTGCTGCTCTTCCGCCTCGACCGCGCGGTGCGGGCCCGCACCCTGGTGTGGCTCGGCCTGGCGGCGCTGGTGCCGCTCCTCGTCCTCGGGTCCGGCGGCCTGCACGAGCCCTTCACCTGGCTGATCCGGCTGGCCGGCGCGTTCGCCGCCGGGGCCCTGGCGGCGCTCGCCGTCCGCAAGGTGTGGGCGCACGTCGGCGACCACCGCTACGGGTCGTGGCCCACCGTGCTCACCTGGGTGTCCATCGCGGGCGTCGTCGGCACGCTGTACCTCACCTACGGCATCGACCGGCCGCAGGCCCGCGTCGTGGCCGTGGTCTTCTTCCCGCTGCTGCTCGTCGGGCTCTCGCTGAGCCGGTCCGGGATCGCGCGGTTCCTGGGGACCGGCCCCATGGTCTTCGGCGGGCGCATCTCCTACAGCGTCTACCTCACGCACATGCTGCTGGTCATCGAGCCGTTCTGGGCGCTGCAGACCCGCTGGCCGGGCCCGCTGGGCGACCAGACCGTCGCCGCCAAGCTCTTCTTCGTCGCGGTCCCGGTACTGGCCTGCTTCACCGGCTGGCTGCTGTGGCGGTTCGTCGAGGAACCGGCGCAGCGGAAGATGCGCAGCATGGTGGTGAACGAGGGCGCTGCGCGGCGCGTGGACGAGCTGCCGACCCTCCAGCCGACGGGGACCCGGGCCATGCCGGAGCCGGTGCCCCCGGCGGTGCCCGACGCGGAGTACCGGACCGACGCGGGTCCGCCTCTGGCCGACGGACGGCGCGGCCAGGAGCCGGTGCCCTCCGGTCGCTGAGCCGTCGCGCAGGCCCGACCGGGATCAGTCCTCGAGCCGCCCGTCCAGCGTGCTGCCGGCGTCGAAGAACGGCCGGATGCGGTTGTCGAACATGGTGAGCGCCGAACCGATCGCCATGTGCATGTCCAGGTACTTGTAGGTGCCCAGCCGACCGCCGAAGAGGACCTTCCTCTCCGCGGCCTCCTTCGTGGCCAGCTCGCGGTAGCGCTCCAGCTTGGCGCGGTCCTCGGGCGTGTTGATCGGGTAGTACGGCTCGTCGCCGCTCTCCGCGGAGCGCGAGTACTCACGGACGACGACCGTCTTGTCCTCGGGGTAGTCGCGCTCGGGGTGGAAGTGCCGGAACTCGTGGATCCGGGTGTAGGGCACGTCCTCGTCGGCGTAGTTCATGACCGACGTCCCCTGGAAGTCCCCGATCGGGAGCACCTCGGTCTCGAAGTCCAGGGTCCGCCAGCCGAGCTCGCCGGCCTCGTAGTCGAAGTACTTGTCGATCGGCCCGGTGAAGACCGTCGGCACGTCCTGCGGCAGCTCGTCGCGGACGTCGAAGTAGTCGGTGTTCAGCCGGACCTCGATGTTCGGGTGGTCGGCCATCCGCGTCAGCCAGGCGGTGTAGCCGTCGACGGGCAGCCCCTCCCAGGTGTCGTTGAAGTAGCGGTTGTCGAACGTGTAGCGCACCGGGAGGCGGGCGATGACCGCGGCGGGGAGCTCCGTCGGGTCGGTCTGCCACTGCTTCTTCGTGTACCCGCGGATGAAGGCCTCGTAGAGGGGCCGGCCGATCAGCGAGATCGCCTTCTCCTCGAGGTTGGCGGCCTCGGCGGTGTCGAACTCCCGGGCCTGCTCGGCGACGAGGGCCCGCGCCTCGCCGGGGGAGTAGCTGCGGTCGAAGTACTGGCAGATCGTCGACAGGTTGATCGGCAGGGAGTACGTCTTGCCCTGGTAGATGCTGAAGACGCGGTGCTGGTAGTTCGTGAAGCCGGTGAACTGGTTGACGTAGTTCCACACCCGCTCGTTGGACGTGTGGAACAGGTGCGCGCCGTACACGTGCACCTCGATACCGGTCTCGGGCTCGGGCGCGGAGTAGGCGTTGCCGCCGATGTGGTCGCGGCGGTCGAGCACCAGCACCCGCTTGCCGAGCTGGGTGGCGACCCGTTCGGCCACGGTGAGGCCGAAAAATCCGGAGCCGACGACGACGAGATCAGGACGGGTCGAGGTCACGCCTGGCGACTGTACCGACGGCGGCCCCGGGCCGAGCGCAGGCGGCGGGCCGGGCTCCCTCTAGGGTCGTCGCCGTGGGGGAACCAGCGTCGTCGGCCGCGCCCGCCCCCCTGCGCGTGGTGGCGGTGACGTTCTCGCCCGGCCCGGCGCTCGAGGGCTTCCTCGACTCCCTGGCGGAGGCCACGACGCGCCCGCTCGACGTCGTCCTGGCCGACAACGGCTCGACCGACGGCGTGCCGGAGGCCGCGGCCGCGGCCCACGAGCACGTCCGGTTCCTGCCCACCGGCGGCAACATCGGCTACGGCGCGGCGGTCAACGCCGGGCTCGCCGGCCTGGGGTCCGGGTACGCCGTCGTCGCCAATCCCGACCTCCGGTTCGAACCCGGGTCGGTCGACGAGCTGCTCGCGGCCGCGGAGCGGTGGCCGCGGGCGGCCACGCTCGGCCCGGCCATCAAGACCCCCGACGGCGAGCTCTACCCGTCGGCCCGCGACCTGCCGCGGCTGTCCACGGGCATCGGGCACGCCGTGCTCGGCTGGCTCTGGGCCGGCAACCCGTGGACGACGCGCTACCGCCGCGAGCGGGAGTCCCCCCGCGAGCGCCCCGCCGGCTGGCTGTCGGGCTCGTGCCTGCTGGTGGACCTGGAGGCGTTCTGGTCCGTCGGCGGCTTCGACCCGGGCTACTTCATGTACTTCGAGGACGTCGACCTCGCCGCCCGGCTGGGCCGCCGCGGCTGGCAGCACGTGTACGTGCCGTCGGCGCTGGTCGTCCACGAGGGCGGGCACGCCACCCGACGCGACCCGCACCGGATGCGGCGGGTGCACCACACCAGCGCCTACCGCTACCTGTCCGAGCAGTACCGGGGGCTGCGGTACGCGCCGCTGCGCGGCCTCCTGCGGGCCGGGCTCGGCGGCCGGATGCTCCTGGCCTACGTGAGCGGCCGGGTCGCCGCCGGCGCCCGCTTCCAGCGCGCCGCGGACGGCCTGCCCCGGCCGCGGAGGGGAACCCGTTGAGGCACGCGGTGATCATGGCCGGCGGCTCCGGCACGCGGCTGTGGCCGCTGTCGCGCGCCGAGCGGCCCAAGCAGCTGCTGGACGTCGTCGCCGAGGACGGTGGCGGCGCGCACAGCCTCCTCGCGGAGGCCTTCGACCGGTTGCGCGCGGTCCTGCCGGCGGACCGGATCTGGGTCTGCACCGCCGAGCGCTACGGGGCGCTCGTCCGCGCCGCGCTGCCCGAGCTGGGCGCCGACCGGCTGATCCTCGAGCCCGTGGCGCGGGACACCGCGAACGCCGTCGGCCTCGCGGCGGCCCTGGTCGCCGACGTGGACCCGGACGCCGAGCTCGCGGTGGTCAGCGCCGACCACGTCATCCGGCCGGTCGAGCGGTTCGCGGCCGCGCTGTCCACCGCCTACGACCTGCTCGCCACCCGGCCGAGGGCCCTGGTCACGCTCGGCATCACCCCCACCAGCCCGGCGACGGGCTTCGGCTACATCCACCGCGGTGCGGAGACGGGGCTGCCGGGGGCCTCGGAGGTCGCCGCGTTCCGCGAGAAGCCGGACCGCGCGACGGCCGAGCAGTACCTGGCGTCGGGGGAGTACCTCTGGAACTCGGGCATGTTCGTCTGGCGCGCCGGCACCGTGCTCGAGGCACTGGCCGACCACCTGCCGGAGTCCGCCGCCGGGCTGGACCGGATCGTCGCCGCTGCGCCCGGGGCGGCGCGGGACGCGGTCCTGGCCGAGGTCTTCCCGACGCTGCCGAAGATCAGCGTCGACTACGCCGTCCTCGAGCCGGCCGCGACCGAGCCGGGCCGGGTGCTCGTGGTCGACCTCGACGTCGACTGGCTCGACGTCGGCTCCTGGCCGGCCCTGGCCGGCACGCTCGGCTCCGACGGGGCGGGCAACGCGCTCCGCGGGCTGTCGGTGCTGGTCGACAGCGCGGACAACGTCGTGTTCAGCGACGACCCCGGGCACCTCGTCGCCCTCGTGGGGGTCCGCGACAGCGTCGTGGTGCACACCGCCGACGTCACCCTGGTCTGCCCGGTCGCCGACGCCGAGCGCGTCAAGGAGCTGCTGGCGGCCGTGGAGACCCGCAACGGCCGCCGGTACTCCTGAGGCCTACTTTATGCGCCGGTAGGCCGCCAGGATGAGCGCGTTGTGCGCGCGGTGGGCGGCACCGAGCACGCGGGACGGCGTGTGGGTCCGGAAGGTCCGATAGTCCTCCTCCAGCATCTGCTGGTAGAGGCTGCCGCTCTTGGACGCGTCGTGGATGCGGAAGCCGCACATCGGCCGGTCGATCTTCCCGGGCGCCCCGGTCTTCAGCAGCCGCAGCCACCAGTCGTAGTCCATCGTGTAGTGCAGCGACTCGTCGAGGTAGCCGAGCTGGTCGTGCACCGAGCGCCGCCAGAACGTCGCCGGCTGCACGATGCCGTTGGCCAGGCCGAGGTACACCGACGGCCCGAACCTGCGCAGGATCTGCTTGTAGGTGCGCACCGGTCCCTGGATCGGCTTGCCGTCGACGTCGACGATCACGCCGTCCCCGGTCACCCACGTGACGTCGGGGTGCGCCTCGAAGAACTCGCCCACGGCCTGGAGCGCCCCGGGGAGCAGGTAGTCGTCGGAGTTCAGCCAGCAGATGACGTCGCCCGTGGCGCGGCGCAGCCCCTTGTTGATGGCCTCGGTCTGCCCGGAGTCCGCCTCGGACACGACGATCAGGTCGTCGCCGTAGCGCTTCAGCACCTGGAGCGTGTCGTCGGTCGACAGGCCGTCGTAGACGATGTGCTCGACGTTCGGGTAGCGCTGGTCGCGGACCGAGTCGACCGCCTGCTCGATGAAGCGGGCCTGGTTGAACGTGGGGGTCACGACGCTGATGGACGGAAGCACCTGAGGAACCTGCCTGTGCGTTGCGGGAGGGGCGGGCCGCCCGCGCCGGACGGGCTCGGGGGCTCCGGCAGTCTCCCAGACGCGGGGGAGGGGCACCGCCCGGAGGCGGGCCCGCGGCACCGGGCGCGCGATGGCTGGGACCCCTGTGGCCGGTGGTGCGCAGGGGCATGCGGCCGGTCACGGGGCGGCCGGTCGAGCCGTGTGTCACGGTACTGTGACGGACGGGTTCGGCGGCCGATCGGCCGTGCAGCACGCCGGGCAGGGCCGTCGACCCACGGGGGACACGGGGCGACGGCACCTCGCGCCCGTTCTGCCCGTCCAGGGCGGTGGTCGTCACCGCCGGCCGCAGCTGGACCCTTCCTCGCCGTCCACACCACCCCCGAGAGCCAGGAGTTTGCACCGGATGCGCCTGTTGATCACCGGAGCGAGGGGCATGGTCGGGAGCAATCTCGTCCGTGGCCTCTCCGACGCCCACGAGGTCCACGCGCCCGGCCGGGACACGTTCGACCTGCTCGACGCCCGCAGCGTCCAGGAGACCGTCGCCCGGATCGCCCCCGACCTGGTCGTCCACGCGGCGGGCCGGGTCGGTGGCATCGCCGCCAACGCCGCGGCCAACGCCCTGTTCCTCTACGAGAACACGATGATGGGGCTCAACCTGCTGGAGGCCGCCCGCCTCGCGGGTGTGCCGCGGGTGCTCAACCTCGGCAGCAGCTGCATCTACCCGAAGGACCGGGAGGAGCAGCTCCAGGAGAGCGACCTGCACACCGGCCCGCTGGAGCCCACCAACGAGGGGTATGCGGTCGCCAAGATCGCCGTCCTCAAGTACGCCGCGATGCTGCGCAACGACGACCCGCGCTGCGACTACAAGACCGCCATCCCGTGCAACCTGTACGGCCCGGGCGACCACTTCGAGCCGCCGCGCAGCCACATGGTCCCCTCGGCGATCCGCAAGGTCGACGACGCCCGCCGCAACGGCTCCGGCGAGGTCGAGATCTGGGGCGACGGCACCGCCCGCCGCGAGTTCATGTACGTCGGCGACCTCGTCGACTTCGTCGCGCACGCCATCGATCGGTGGGACACGCTGCCCCCGCTCGTGAACGTCGGCCTGGGGCACGACCACACGATCAACGAGTACTACGCCGCGATCGCCGACGTCGTCGGGTGGGACGGGGAGTTCGTCCACGACACCTCCAAGCTGGTCGGCATGAAGCGCAAGCTGCTGTCGGTGGACCTGGCGAGCGAGTGGGGCTGGAAGGCCCCGACGTCCCTGGCCGACGGCCTGCGGCTGACCTACGAGCACTACCTGGAGATGGCCCGATGAGCGACATGCCCCAGTACCCCCTCGCCACCAGCTCCTGGGCGGCGGACGAGTACGCCGCCCTGGCGCGGGTGACCGCGAGCGGGCGGTTCTCCATGGGCCCGGAGGTCAAGGCCGCCGAGCGGCAGTTCGCGGACTTCCTCGGCGCCCGGCACACCGTGATGGTGAACTCCGGCAGCTCGGCGAACCTGCTCATGGTCGGCGCGCTCATGTACCGGTCCGAGGGCGCGCTCGTCCCCGGCGACGAGGTCCTGGTGCCGGCCGTCTCCTGGCCGACCACCTACTACCCGCTGCACCAGTACGGCCTGCGGCAGGTGTTCGTCGACGTCGACCTCGACACCCTCAACTACGACCTCGACGCCCTCGCCGCAGCGGTCACCGACCGCACGCGCGCCGTCATGACGGTCAACCTGCTCGGCAACCCGAACGACTTCGACCGGCTGCAGGCGTTCTGCGACGAGCGCGGGCTGATCCTCATCGAGGACAACTGCGAGTCCCTCGGCGCCACGTTCGACGGCCGCCAGGCCGGCACGTTCGGCCAGATGGGCACGTACAGCTCGTTCTTCTCCCACCACATCTCCACGATGGAGGGTGGCTACATCAGCACCGACGACGACGAGCTGCACCACCTGCTGCTGGCCCTGCGCGCGCACGGCTGGACCCGGGACCTGCCCGAGGAGAACCTGATCGGCGGCCGGAAGAACCCGGACCCCTTCATGGAGTCCTTCCACTTCTTCCTGCCCGGCTACAACGTGCGCCCCATCGAGATGGAGGCGGCCCTCGCCCAGGTGCAGGTCTCGCGGCTGCCCGAGTTCATCGAGGGACGGCGGCGCAACGCCCGCACGTTCCTGGAGATCGTCCGGCAGTACCCGCAGCTGCGGCCGCAGAGCGAGACCGGCGAGAGCAGCTGGTTCGGCTTCTCGATGATCGTCGACCCGGGCGCCGGCGTCGACCGCAAGACCGTGCTGGACGCGCTCAGCGCGGCCGGCGTGGAGTACCGGCCGATCGTGGCCGGCAACTTCACCCGCCAGCCGGTGCTCAAGCACCTGGACCACCGCATCTCCGGGGACCTGAAGAACGCCGAGATCGTCAACGACCACGGCTTCTTCGTCGGCAACCAGGAGAAGGACCTCAGCCGCGAGCTGACCGTGCTGGACGAGGCCCTCGGCCGCTGCCTGGACCGCCGGTAGCCCTCCGGCTGCCCACCCCCGAGACCCGAAGAGGACAAGGAAGACGTCATGAGCAAGAAGGCACTGATCACCGGCATCACCGGCCAGGACGGTTCGTACCTGGCCGAGCTCCTGCTCGAGAAGGGCTACGACGTCCACGGCATCGTCCGCCGCTCGTCGAGCTTCAACACCGAGCGCCTGGACCCGATCTTCCAGGACCCGCACGACAGCGACCGGCACCTGTTCCTGCACTACGGCGACCTCAACGACGGCGGAAGCCTGGTCAACCTCATCCGGGACATCAATCCCGACGAGGTCTACAACCTCGGCGCGCAGTCGCACGTGCGGGTCTCGTTCGACCAGCCCGTCTTCACCGGTGACGTCACCGGTATCGCCGCCATGCGGCTGCTCGAGGCCATCCGCTCGGCCGGCGTGGACACCAAGATCTACCAGGCGTCGTCGTCGGAGATGTTCGGCGCGACCCCGCCGCCGCAGGCCGAGGACACGCCCTTCTACCCGCGCAGCCCCTACGGCGTGGCGAAGGTCTACGCCTACTGGGCCACGAAGAACTACCGCGAGGCCTACGGCATGTTCGCGGTGAACGGCATCCTGTTCAACCACGAGTCGCCCCGTCGCGGCGAGACGTTCGTGACCCGCAAGGTCACCCGCGCGGTCGCCCGGATCAAGGCCGGCTTGCAGCCCGCCCTGCACATGGGCAACCTGGACGCCGTCCGCGACTGGGGCTACGCGCCCGAGTACGTCGAGGGCATGTGGCGGATGCTGCAGCACGACACCCCGCAGGACTTCGTCCTGGCGACAGGCACCGCCTACTCGGTCAAGGACTTCGTCCGGATGGCCTTCGAGCACGCGGACCTGGACTGGGAGAAGTACGTCAAGCACGACGAGCGCTACGAGCGCCCCACCGAGGTCGACGCCCTCATCGGCGACGCCTCCAAGGCCGAGCGCGAGCTCGGCTGGGTGCCGAAGGTGCTGCCCCCGGACCTGGTGAAGATCATGGTCGACGCCGACATCCAGCAGCTGGACGACGAGCGGTCCGGCCGCAAGGTGCGCATCGACCACTGAGTCCCCGCACGACCCCGACGGGGCCCGCGACCATGCCGGTCGCGGGCCCCGTCGGCGTCCCGGGTCAGACGCCCGCGCGGGCGCGGAACCAGGCGACCGTCTCCGCCAGCCCGGCGGACAGCGGCACGGGGTCCAGGTCGGGGAAGAGGGAGCGCAGCACGCTGTCGTCCGCGCGGGACTGCGCGATCTCCCCGGCGCGCGGCGGCCGGAACTCGACCTCGGCCTTGTCGCCGGTCGCCTCCTCGAGGGCGCCGACGAGCTCCAGCAGGGTCGTCTCGGTGCCCAGCGCGACGTTGACCGGCTCTTCGTGCGACCGCCGCTCCAGCAGCGCGGTCAGCAGGATGCGGCACACCGTCCCGACGAAGATGAAGTCGCGGGTCTGCGTGCCGTCGCCGTTCACCGGCAGGGGCCGGCCGGCGAGGAGCGACTCGGTGAAGATCGGGATGACCGCCGCGTACACGTGGCCGGCCGGCTGGCCCGGGCCGTAGACGTTGAAGAAGCGGAACGCCATCGTCGACATGCCGTAGCAGGTCTGGTACGCGAGCAGGTACTGCTCGGTGGCCAGCTTGCTCACCGCGTACGGGCTCAGCGGGCGGACCCAGTCGCGCTCGCTCTTCACCGGTGCGGGGTTGGCGCCGTAGACGGCGCTCGACGAGGCCGCGATGAGCTGGGTGATCCCGTGCCGTCGGCACGCCTCGAGCACCTGGAGGGTCCCGGTCGCGTTGACCTCGTGGCAGCGCATCGGGTCGTCGATCGACTGTGGCACGCTGGCCATCGCGGCCAGGTGGGCCACGGCGTCGACGCCCGCGACGGCCCGCTCCAGCGCCTCCGGATCGGTGATCGAGCCCTCGTGGAACTCCACGTCGAGCCCGGCGAGGTTCTCGCGGGCGCCGGTCGAGAGGTCGTCGAGCACGACCACGCCGGTCACCTCCGGGCTGGCGAGCGCCAGCCGGGCGAGGTTCGAGCCGATGAAGCCGGCCCCGCCGGTGATCAAGATCCGTGTCATGCGTGTCGGCTCCCGTCTGGTGGTGGTCTCCAGCGACACTAGGCGGTACCCGGGGGCGGCCCCGGCAGGGCTCCGGCGCGGGGGCCACGGGGCGTCCGGGGGGTCCGGTGCACCTGGGACCAGTGGGGCGAACCGGTCCGTCCGCCTGCCAGGGGGTGACGCGCAGGTCCTCTAACATCGGCGTAATGAACAGAACGTCACCCGTCGCCCTGGCGCCGCTGTCGCGGCGGGCTGAGACCGCGGTCGTCATGCCGGTCTACAACGAGGCCACGGTCGTGGCGGGCGTCATCAAGGAGCTCGTCGACCTCGGGATGGTCGTCATCGCCGTCGACGACGGCAGCTCCGACCACTCCGCCGACGAGATCGACAAGGCGGGCGCGCTGCGCGTCACCCACCCGATCAACCTCGGGCAGGGCGGGGCCCTGCAGACGGGGTTCGACGCGGCACAGCGCTTCACCGACGCGAAGTACATCGCGACGTTCGACGCCGACGGCCAGCACCAGGCCAAGGACCTGCTCGGCATGATCGAGAAGATCAAGCAGGGCTACGACGTCGTCCTCGGCTCGCGCTTCCTGGACGGCAAGACGGAGATGAGCTGGCTGCGCCGCTCGATCCTCAAGGTCGCCACCAAGGTGTTCAACCGCGGCAGCGAGGTCCGGCTGACCGACGCGCACAACGGGCTGCGACTGGTCACCCGCGAGGTCGCCGCGAAGATCGACCTCGCGCACATCGGCATGGCCCACGCGAGCGAGCTGGAGCAGGTGCTGACCAGCTCGCACCTGCGCGTCACCGAGTACCCGGTGCACGTGCTCTACACGGAGTACTCGCGCTCCAAGGGGCAGCCGCTGCTCAACAGCATCAACATCCTTGCTGACATCGTGTCGCACCGGATCACCACCTGGAGCCGCAAGTGATCATCCAGTTCCTGCTGGTGCCGGCGGTCGTCCTCGCGGTCGTCCTGTCGCTGCGCTCGCGCAACTCCGTCCGCGGCCAGGCGCGCCGCAAGATCCTCGCCGGCCTCACCGTCGTCGCCGGCGTCCTCAGCGTCGTCTTCCCGAGCGTCCTGCAGGGCCTCGCCGACTGGTCGGGCGTCACCCGTGGCACCGACCTGCTGCTCTACGGCCTGGCCGTCGTCATCATCTACCTCGTCGGCAGCGTCAGCGTGCGCTTCCGCGAGCACGAGGCGCGGCTGGTCCGCCTGGCGCGCCAGGTGGCGCTCAGCGAGGCCGAGGCCCGGCTGCGGACCACGGCCGAGCCGATCGTCGCGCGCGACTCCCGCGCCAGCTGACACCTGCGGCGTCCGCCCGCCCGCTCACTGCAGGACGGGCGGCGGCGTGCTGCCCGCCGTCAGCGGCCGGCCCATCCGCCGGTACAGGGCCCCCGCGGACCAGAGGGTGGCGACGAGCGTGGCGGCCAGGAACGACAGGCCCACCCGCTGCTCCAGCCGCAGCGGCACGGTGATGGCGACCAGGAACGCGACCGTGCCGAGCACCCAGCCGGCCACCGACAGCACGTAGGCGCGCAGCGCGATCAGCGTCTGGGCCATCGCCGAGGCGATCATGAACAGCCCCGCACCCGCCGCCAGTGGCCAGATGTCGAGCCGGGTGGTCTGGTACTCCTGGCCGTAGAAGAGCGCCACCAGCCACGGGCCGAGCGCGACGAAGACCACGAGCCCGGCCACCGCGAGTGCGGTGACCGCCCCCAGCACGGTCAGCAGGCGCCGCCGGAACCCCGCGGTGTCGCCCTGCGCGGCCAGGGCCGCCAGGCCGGGCAGGAAGGCCGCCTGGATCGCCGAGAACAGGAACAGCGGGATCCGGGAGAGGACGAGCACGCTGATGAAGACGCCGGCCCGCGCCGCCTCCTCCGGACCGGCGAGGACGCTGGCCGCCACCGGGGCCGCGTTGATCACGAACTGGGCGAACACGGTGCCGACCATGAGGACCGCCACCGCGCGGACGAGCTGGCCCCAGGTGTGCTCCGGCCCGCCGGCCTCGGTCGCCTCGCCCAGCCCCCACGCCGTCGCCAGGACGGCGAGGACCGGGGCGACGGCCAGCGCGAAGCCGTACCAGCCGACGGTCTCGACGCCGAGCAGCGCGAGGCCTGCCGTGACGACGAGGCGGATGACGCCGTCCAGCCCGAGCTGCCAGCCGTAGCGCGAGAACGCCTCCGTCCCCGCGAACGCCCCCCGGGTGAGGTGCTCGGCGCCGAGCCCGGCGAGGCCGACGACGAGGGCCAGGACGAGCGCCTGCTCGCCGTCGAAGACCTGGTCGGCCAGCGCCTGGGAGAACACCAGCAGCGTGACGCCGATGAGGATGACGAGGGCGGCGGCCAGCAGGCAGCCGCGGGTGAAGAGGCTGCGCGAGCCGTGCCCGTGCGACCGCCGGGCGGCGATGGCGCGGCCCAGTTCCTGCTCCAGGGGCTGGAAGAAGGCGGGGCCGGCGGCGTTGAGGATCACCCACAGCGTCGCGAGCGGGGCGAAGGCGGCCGGTCCGAGGGCGCGGCCGCTGATCGACAGGAAGGCGAAGGAGGCCAACCCGAGGACGAGCAGCCCGACGGCCACGGCGCCGATCTGCTGGGTGACGGCAGGGAGCCGGCGGATGCTCCACGACTCCCGGGGGGAGGTCTCCTGGCGACTGATCGTGACCTCCGTGCGACGTAGCGGGTTCGCGTCCACCCTAGGCGCGCCCGAGGCGGTCGGTCCGACGCCGGGGGAGGCTGGCTAGCCTGCGGTCATGAAGAGCTTCGACGTCGCAGCCGTGGTCTCTGGAGGAGCCTCCGGGCTCGGCGAGGCGACCACTCGTGCACTGGCCGCGCGGGGCGCCGCCGTGACGATCCTCGACCTGCAGGAGGAGCGGGGGCAGGCCCTCGCCGCCGAGCTGGGCGGGCACACCACGTTCGTCCGCACGGACGTCACCGACGAGGCGTCGGTGCAGGCGGCCGTCGCCGAGGCGGCGGGCAAGGACCGCCCGCTGCGCATCGCGATCAACTGCGCCGGCATCGGCTGGGCCCAGCGCACGGTCGGGCGGGACGGCGAGCCGCACGACCTCGGCGCGTTCACGCGGACGGTCATGGTCAACCTGGTCGGCACGTTCAACGTGCTCCGCCTGGCCGCCGCGGCCATGGCGAGGACGGAGCCGGGGGAGGACGGCGAGCGCGGGGTCGTCGTCAACACCGCCTCGATCGCCGCCTACGACGGCCAGATCGGGCAGGTCGCCTACGCGGCGTCCAAGGGCGGCATCGTCGGCCTGACGCTGCCCGCGGCCCGGGACCTCTCCAGCGTCGGCGTCCGCGTCTGCACGGTGGCTCCCGGGCTGGTCGACACGCCACTGCTGGGCGGCCTGCCCGAGGATGCCCGCACCGCGCTCTCGGCGGGCATACCCTTCCCGAAGCGTCTCGGCCGGCCCGAGGACTTCGCCGAGCTCGCACTGGCCATCGTCGAGCACGGCTACCTCAACGGCGAGGTCATCCGCATGGACGGCGCGCTGCGGATGGCCCCGCGCTGACCGCACCGCGCTGCACCTGACCGCACATCCCGGGGGAACGTCCTGAGCACCGCCACCGTGTCCACCTCGCCGGCGCACGAGTCCGAGTGGACGCCGGACTGGCCCCTGGACCTGCTCCGGGCGCTCTCGCCGCACCGACGCGGCACCGCCGACCCGGCGATGCGGGTGGCCGACGGCGGCCTGTGGCGCACGACGACGACGCCGGACGGCCCCGCGACCGTGCGCATCGCGGTGGCGGCCGGGACGGTGCGGGTCGCCGCCTGGGGTCCCGGCGCGGAGTGGGCCGGCGCGGCCGTCCCCGACTGGCTGGGCGCCGCCGACCGCCCCGAGGGCTTCGACACCGCGGGCCACCCCCTGGTGACCGAGCTGCACCGGACGACGCGCTGGCTGCGGCTGGGCCGCACCGGCCGCACCTGGGATGCGCTGCTGCCCGCCGTCCTCGAGCAGAAGGTGACGACCGTCGAGGCCAACCGGGTCTGGCGGGAGCTGCTGCGCCTGGCCGGCGACCCGGCACCCGGCCCCGCGCCCGAGGGCATGCGGGTGCCGCCGTCGGCGCACCGGGTCCTGGACGTCACCGACTGGGAGTGGCACCGCTGCGGGCTGGACGGCGCGCGCCGCCGGGCGGTGCGCGCGGTGGCCTCGGTCGCCTCGCGGCTGGAGCCGGAGGCGGCCGGCGACTCGCCGGCGATGCAGCGCCGGCTCTGCTCCATCCCCGGCATCGGGGTGTGGACGGCGGCCGAGGTGGTGCAGCGGGCGCTGGGCTGCCCCGACACGGTCAGCGTCGGTGACTACCACCTGAAGAACCTCGTGGGCTTCGCGCTGACCGGCCGCAGGAACACCGACGACGCGGAGATGCTCGAGCTGCTGGAGCCCTGGCGGGGGCACCGGCAGCGGGTGGTCCGGCTGCTGCTCGTCGGTGGCGCCCGCCGGCCGCGGCGCGGGCCGCGCTTCGCGCCGACGAACTACCGGGCCATGTGACCCGGCCGCTCCGGGTCAGTTGCCCGGAGCGGCTGCCGGGATCCGGTCGGGGATGAGCAGGGCGTCGGCGGGCGTGTCCGCGCACCCCCGGGTCCGGCTGTGCGCAGGGCAGGTGCCGTCGGTCTGGCGGAGCAGTTGGGAGATGTAGGCCAGCTTGCCGGGGCCGCCGTCGTTGCGGGGCATGTACTCGTCGGCGGTCGCCGAGCCGGCGAAGAGCCCGAACACCAGCAGGGCGGCGAGCGCACCGATCAGGGCCGGCGCCGTGCGCACGGCCGGCGAGGCCGGTGCCGGGGCCGTCGCCGTCGTCTCGTCCGACCGGCGCGGAAGGGGGACCGGGAAGGGGCGCACCGAGTCGCGGAGCCGGAGCCGCTCGATGCCGAAATAGACGGCGAGACCGACGAGGAGCAGCGAGCAGTAGAGCAGCTGCTGTGTCGTGCGCGGGTAGAGCTGGACGGACTCGGTCCCGAACATCTGCGAGGCGAACCAGAAGCGCATCACGAAGGCGCTGGCGACGAACGAGGCCAGCGCGAACACGATCGTGCGGCGCCCGGCCAGCCAGACGGCCACCCCGAGACCCACGACGAGCAGCACCGAGAAGAGGCCCACGCCGGCCAGTTCGCCGGTCCCCGGCCAGGCGGCGGAGGTGTCGCCGGGAAGGTCGCCCTTCCAGCCGGCGATGTAGGCCGGGTCGACGTAGGTGTCGAAGTAGAAGTAGTCGTCGCGGACCGAGCCCGACGCGGAGAGCAGCCCGAGCAGGTGGGGGAACGAGACGGCCCCGAAGGCCGCCACCGCGCTGCCGAGGAAGGTCAGCCCGCGCAGCGGGGCGGTGCGCCAGGGGAACACGAACGCGGCGGTGGCGACGACCCCCAGGGCGGACCACACGAACCAGCCCGAGTAGGTGAGGAAGAGGACGCCGAGCGCGACGCCGAACAGCACGCCGCGGACGACCAGCGTCCGGGAGGGGAGCGAGGCCGACCGGCGCAGCACCTTGAGCATCGCGATCAGGACGGGGACGAGGACCGCGAGGACCAGCGGGCCGTACGGCTTGTACGGGTCGATGAGGACCAGCGAAGAGGTGACGCCGATGGCCAGCGCCCACGGTGCGGACAGCAGCAGCCGCCAGGCCAGGTACACGACCGGGCCGAACAGCGCGGTGCCGAGGATCTGTGCGGTGCGCAGCGCGGCCGGCGCCTCGGCGCCGGTGAGGTCCGCCCACAGCGCCATGGCGTGGATCGCCAGCGGGGGGTAGCTGCCCGGGACCGAACCGCCGCCCTGCACGTCGGCCACCCAGTCGCTGATGACGCCGGCGTCGCCGGCGGACGCGTAGAGCGGCCAGGTGGTCCCGCCGAGGGCGAGCAGGATGCCGCCGGCGACGAAGCCCGAGACGAGGCCCGCTGCGGCGGCGCAGGCCAGCCGGGAGGCCAGGGGGAACAGCCGGCCGCCGCGCCAGCGCAGCGCGAGGACGACGGCGCCGAGGGCCAGCAGGCCGAGCACGGTGTACCGGAGGCCGATCGCGGCCAGGCCGCTGACCTGTCCGATGCGGTCGAGCGGGTCGATGAGCACCCGGCGGGTCAGGAGGAGGAGCACGCCGGCCGCGGCGACGGCGGTGAACGCCTCGGCCAGGGCGGGCCCGACGCGGCCGGCGACGGCGGGGCGCGGCCGCGTGCCGGAACGGTGCACCGGCGGCCGGGTCAGGCGGGTTTCGGCGATCTCGCGCCGGGGCGGGCTCAGCTGGAGCATCGGGACGTCCAACGGATGCGCACGGTCTTACCCCCGGGTCGGTGCAGGTGTCTCCGGCGGATCGGCGTGTCGACCGCTCGGGCCACCCGGAGGACGGGGTCGGCGCACCTGCACGCGTGCCGGGCCGACCTGATGCGCTCACCCTAGACACGAGGCGGGGCCGCGGTGGGGCTCCTGGGACGGGAGTGCGCTCCTGTGCACGGAATTCTGACGGGACGGGTTCGTCCCCTGACCGTCAGTGCTCGTCGACCCCGTCGGGGCAGGCCGATCCGGGGTTCACCCGGCCGAGGATCCGGTCGCCGATCGCGCGCAGCTGCTCGCGCTGCTCGGCGTCCAGGGCGTCGAACACCAGGCGGCGGACTGCGGTGACGTGCCCGGGCGCGGTGGCGACGACCTTGGCGTAGCCCTCCTCGGTGAGGACGGCGTTGGTGGCGCGCCGGTCCTCCGTGCAGGCCTGTCGGACGAGGTAGCCCTGGCCCTCCAGGCGGCGGGCGACGTGCGAGAGCCGGGACAGCGAGCCGTTGGCGAGCGCGGCGAGCTCGCTCATCCGCGCCGTCCGCGTCGGCCGCTCGGACAGCATCGCCAGGACCATGTACTCGAAGTGGCTCAGGTCGGCGTCGCGCTGCAGCTGGGCGTCGAGCGCGGCGGGGAGCAGCGTCACGACGCCGGCGAGGCTCAGCCAGGCGGCGCGCTCGTCCGCGTCGAGCCAGCGCGGTTCCCCGGCGCGCTCGTCCGGACCGGTCGTCGACACGCGGCCAGCCTACCCGACGCTTGACGCTTCAACCTTGCCTGCCTACCGTTTCACTTGACGCTTCAACCAAGAGAGGTGGAGCCGGAGATCGGAGCGACCCGATGAACGTCCTCCTGTGGATAATCGCCGGACTGCTGGCCCTCGCCTTCCTGGGCGCCGGCCTGACGAAGCTGGTCCAGCCCAAGGAGAAGCTGGCCGCGACCATGGGCTGGGTCGACGACTTCTCGCCCGGCACGGTGAAGCTGATCGGCGCGCTCGAGGTCCTCGCCGGGATCGGGCTGGTCCTCCCGGCGGCTCTGGACGTCGTCCCGGTGCTGGTGCCGCTGGCCGCCGTCGGCCTCGTGGCCCTGATGATCGGCGCGGCGGTCACCCACGCGCGCCGCGGGGAGACGCCGATGATCGCGGTCAACGTCGTGCTGCTCGTGCTCGCCGTCGTCGTCGCGTGGGGCCGCTTCGGGCCCTACGCGTTCACCGCCTGACCCGCGGACGATCAGCGGGCGTCGAGCAGCGCCATGAGGTAGTCGCCGTAGCCGCTCTTGGCCAGCGGCTCGGCCGCCCGCCGCAGCCCGTCGTCGTCCAGCCACCCGTTGCGCCAGGCGACCTCCTCGATGCAGCCGATCTTCAGCCCCTGGCGCTCCTCGACCACCGAGACGAACTCGGTGGCCTGGCGCAGGGACGCGAACGTGCCGGTGTCGAGCCAGGCGGTGCCGCGGTCGAGGGCGGTGACGGTCAGCCGTCCCTCGCACAGGTAGTGCTCGTTGACGGCGGTGATCTCCAGCTCGCCACGGGCGCTGGGCGTGATGCCGCGGGCCACCTCGACGACGTCGCCGGCGTAGAAGTACAGGCCCGGGACGGCGTAGGAGCTCTTGGGGCTGGCCGGCTTCTCCTCGATGGAGATGACCTTCCCGGCGGCGTCGAACTCCACGACGCCGTACTCCTGGGGATTGGCCACGTGGTAGGCGAAGACGTGCCCACCGGCCGGGCTCGGGAGCCGGCTGAGGGCGGTGCCCAGCCCGGCGCCGTAGAAGATGTTGTCGCCCAGGACGAGGGCCGCGGGCTCGCCGTCGAGGAAGTCGGCGCCGATGAGGAAGGCCTGCGCGAGGCCCTCGGGGTGCGGCTGGACGGCGTACTCGATGCGCATGCCCAGCCGTGAGCCGTCCCCGAGCAGGGCCCGGAAGGCGGCCTGGTCACCGGGCGTCGTGATGATCAGCACCTCGCGGACGCCGGCCATCATCAGCGTCGAGAGCGGGTAGTAGATCATCGGCTTGTCGTAGACCGGCATGAGCTGCTTGCTCACGGCCTGGGTGATGGGGAACAGCCGGCTCCCGGTCCCGCCCGCCAGAATGATGCCTCTCACCGCGTCACCGTAACGGGGGAACGGGGCGTCCCCGGGGCCCCGAGCTGGGCGTCTCCCTCCTCGGGGGGAGTGGTCAGGCGCTGGCGGCGCGCAGCTCGGCGTACCGGGCCGCGCACTGCTCGATGGTCGGCAGCAGCCCCTGCTCCCGGGCCTCGGCCAGCGTCGGGGCCGCCCGGTCCTTCGCGGAGAACTCGAACTCCAGGTCGGCCGGCCACGGCAGGTCGAGGTCGGGGTCCATCGGGTCGATGCCGAACTCGCGGCCGGGGGAGTAGCCGGTGGAGACCAGGTAGGTCACCGAGCTCGCTTCGGCCAGCGAGACGAAGGCGTGCCCGAGCCCCTCGGACAGATAGACCGCGCGCGGCGCCTCGCTGTCGAGCAGCACCGCGTCGTGCACCCCGAAGGTGGGGGAGCCGACCCGGACGTCGACGACGACGTCGAGCACCCGGCCGGCGGGGCAGTACACGTACTTGGCCTGACCCGGCGGGACGAGCGCGAAGTGGACCCCGCGCAGCGCACCGCGGGCGGACACGCTGTGGTTGGCCTGGGCGAGGGTGAGCCCGAAGCCGACCGCCTCGCCCAGGACGTCGGCGCGGTACCACTCGGTGAACCGGCCGCGGGAGTCGCCGTGGGGGACCAGGTCGAGGACGTAGGCGTCCGGCACGGCGAGTTCGCGGATCTGCACGCAGCGACGCTAGAGGACGTCGGGAGGCGTTCCGAGCCACAACCTCCCGACGAGTGAGGAGCCGCCGGGCGTCCCCACCGGCTCCCAGCGGGTCGTCCAGCCCTCCGCGTGCAACTGCACGATCACCGCGCCGAGCAGCGCCCCGAGGTTCAGCGCCGTCGTCAGGTTGGGGGCGTCGACGAGGTGCACGTCGACGACGCCGTCGCCCTCGCCGCCGTGCCGCAGGACCACCGGGAACTCCGGCAGCGCGGCGCTGGCGATCCGGAACGCCGCCGCGACCGCCGGCAGCTCGCCGGCCCGCGGGACCAGGACGGCGCCCGGCTCCCGGGAACCGACCAGGTCGCGTGCCCCGTAGGGGAAGAGGTCGTCGGCCGGCAGCCGCACGAGGGGCCGGGTGCCGGGGTCGTCCGGGCCCGGCGGCGTCGGCGGGAGACCGCGGACGACGGCGGCGGGGACGCCGGCCAGCTTTCCTTTCACCAGGTCGGCGGCCGGCCGCCGGCTGGGCACCAGGTCGCGGCTGCCGTAGGGGAACAGGTCCCCGGGGCCCAGCCGCACGAGGGGTCGGGTGCCGGGGTCGTCCGGGCCCGGCGGCGTCGGCGGGAGACCGC
>DASQTE010000424.1:0-2584 GCA_035642035.1 Blastococcus sp. | reverse complement strand
CTCCCCCGCCGTCACCGCCAGCGCGAGGAGCTCGGCGACGACGGGGAACTCGGCGAGCAGCAACTCCTCGCGCCGCTGGACCTGCTGGGTCAGCCACCAGTCGCGCCCGAGGACGCCTCCCACCAGACCGGCGACGCAGAGCAGCCCTGCCGAGAGGACGTTGAGGTCCCCGGCCGCGACCGAGCCGACGGTGGCCACGACCGTCGCCCCGAGCAGCCCGAGGCCGCCCCAGACCACCTGCTCCACCCGGAAGTCCTCGACGGTGGTGTCGGTCGCCAGTGCGTCGAGCCGGCGGCGCACCGCGGCGCGTCCACCGAGCATGCGGTCGACGAGCCGGGCACCGTCGGCCACCGCCGGGCCGAACACGCGGCGGACCGCGGTCAGCAGGCCGGGCTCGGTCGCGGTGCCGAGCAGCCGGGACGGCGGCGGGGTGTCGTGGACGTAGGGCGCCAGCCGGTCGACCAGCCGCACGGACCGGAACGGCGGCGCGTAGCCGATCACCAGCACCAGGCCGACCGCGGCCAGCAGGCCGAGCAGCATCCCCGTCAGACCCGCACTCACTGCAGGACCCGCACGTCCTCGGGCAGCCGCCCGATCCGCAGCATCAGCCGGTAGGCCACGACGCAGACGGCTCCGCCGATCAGCAGGATCGCCGTGCCGAGGGTCGAGTCGTACGCGGCCAGCGTCGTCGACTGCGTCGCCAGGAGGAGCAGCACCACCCAGGGCGCGGCCACCGCGAGCCGCGCGGCCGACACGACCCAGCCCTGCCGGGTCTCCAGCTCCGCGCGGGCGCGGGCGTCCTCGCGGAGGAAGGTGGCCAGAGTGCGCAGGACGCGCCCCAGGTCGGTGCCGCCGACCTCCCGCGCGACCCGCAGCGTCTCCACGATCCGGTCGCCGACGGGGTCGGCGAGGTCGTCCTTGAGCCGGTCCAGGCAGGCGCTGAAGCGACCGGTCGAGCGGTACTCCGCGGCGAAGCGGGCGAACGGCGGCCGCAGCACCTCCGGCCCACGGGTCGACAGCGCCGCCAGGGCCTCCGGCAGGGACATGCCCGCACGAACCGCGGACGCCAGGTTGTCGACGACCTCGGGCCAGACCTCGCGCAGGTCGGACTTCCGGCGGGCGGCCAGCCGGCGCACCTGGGCGTACGGCAGCGCGAAGCCGAACAGCCCGAAGACCAGGCTGACCGTTACGGTGCTCGTGGTCAGCAGGACGACGACCAGCACGAGCAGCCCGAGCCCCAACTGCAGGGCCAGCAGCTGGGCGGCGTTGATGCCGGTCAGGCCAGCCTCGGCCAGCAGCAGCTGTCGGCGTCCCGGGCGGCGGGCACCGGTCCGCGGCTGCGGGGCGCGCGGGCCGCTGCGCCAGACCAGCAGCAGCCCCACCCCGAGGAGCAGCCCCAGCAGTGCACCGGACTCCGTCATGCCCGGTCCCCGAGCAGGCCGGTGAGGTCGAAGCCCGCCGCGGCGAACCGGTCGGGGTGCGGCGGGTAGCCGTCGGCCCGCACGAGCCGGCCGTCGCGGGTGGTGAAGACGTCAGCGGTCTCGATGACACCGTTCTCCGCCCGCCCAGGCAGGGCCACGATCTCGCGCACCCGGCGCTGCCCGGAGGCATCGGTGCCGACGTGCACCACGAGGTCGACGCTGGCGGCGACGGTCGGGACGACGAACGCGGTGCCGATGTTCTCGCCGGCCAGCAGCGGCAGCGTGCACATCTTCACCACGGCCTCGCGGGCGCTGTTGGCGTGCAGCGTGCACATGCCGGGGAGGCCGGAGTTCAGCGCGATGAGCAGGTCCAGGCACTCCTCCTGCCGCACCTCCCCGACGACGATCCGGGAGGGGCGCATCCGCAGCGCCTCCTTGACCAGGCGGCGCAGCGGGATCTCGCCCGCGCCCTCGAGGTTGGCCTGCCGGGTCTGCATCGAGACGACGTCGGGCAGCGGCACGCGGAGCTCGAAGACCTCCTCGCAGGTGATGACCCGCTCGCGCGCAGGGATCGCGGCGCAGAGACAGTTGAGCAGCGTCGTCTTCCCGGCCTGCGTGCCGCCGGAGACGAGGACGTTGAGGCCGGAGGCGACCGCCGCCTCCAGGAAGCGGGCGGCCTGCCCGGTGATGGTGCCGAGCGCGACCAGCTCGTCGAGGCTGTGCGCCTGCAGGACGAACTTGCGGATGTTGACCGCCATGTGGCGGCGGGTGATGTCCGGGATGACGACGTGCAGCCGCGAGCCGTCGGGCATCGTCGCATCGACGAACGGAGTCGACATGTCGATCCGTCGACCCGACGTGCGGAGCATCCGCTCGACCAGGTCCGCCAGCTCCCCCGGCGCGAGGATGGTCGTGGTCAGCTCGCTGCGACCGCGGCGGGCGATGAACACCCGGCCCGGCTCGTTGACCCAGATCTCCTCGATCTCGGGGTCGTCGAGGTAACGCTGCAGCGGACCGAACCCGGCGACCCGGTCCAGGACGTCGCGGACCACGGACTCCGCGTCGCCGATGGGCGGCAGCGCCGAGGTGAGCGAACGCTCGGAGTAGTCGGCGACGACGTCGCGCACCAGCACCCGGACGGGCGCAGGGTCGGTGAAGGGGTC
>DASQTE010000423.1:0-5678 GCA_035642035.1 Blastococcus sp. | reverse complement strand
CACCGTGGCCGCGCAGCGAGGTCTCGATGACGTCGAGATCGGCGCACAGTTCGTCGGGTGAGTCATACGGCAGCAGCGGGTGCTCTGGCGCCGGCGCCGGCACCCGGCCCAGGACGGCGTGCGCCGTGCCGGCCAGCCGCGAGTAGATCCCGATCAGGGCCCGGCGGTAGGGCTCGTCGGCGCGGAACGGCGAGTCGTCCCGGGAGGCCTCGGCGAGGTGGTAGAGCTCGGGCGTAGGGGTGACCAGGCGGTCGGACATCGACAGCTCGTCGCGCAGTGCCTCCAGCTCGTCGAGGTGGTGGGCCAGCGCCGTCTCGGCCTGCCGGCTGATGGCCCGGCGCAGCGCGTCGGCGGTGACGAACGGGTTGCCGTCGCGGTCACCGCCGATCCACGAGCCGGGCAGCAGCATCGGCCGGCGCAGCAGCCCGACGTCGGGCCAGCGCTCGTTCAGGGCGCGCCGCAGCTCGGCGTTGATGGCCGGGACGACCTCGAACAGCGACAGGTCGTAGTAGCGCAGCGCCTCGTCGATCTCGTCCTGCAGGCGCAGCCGGGACAGCCGCAGCAGCGCCGTCTGCCAGAGGGTCAGGACCGAGCGCCACAGCTCGGCCGACCACCGCGCGTCGTCGACCTCGCCGCCGGCCGACCGGTCGCGCTGCCGGATCAGGTCGGCGATGTGCCGCTGGACCTGCGAGATCGTCCGCCGGCGCACCTCCGTCGGGTGCGCGGTGACGACGGGGCAGACCAGGGCGCCGCTGAGCTCGCGGGCGACGACATCGGCGTCGAGGTCGGCCTCGTCGAGCAGCGCCATCGTCGCGGCCAGGCTGCCGGTCTGCGGCGGCGACCCCTCGCGGCGGTGGAACCGGCGACGGCGCTCGTGGTGGATGTCCTCCGCCAGGTTGGCCAGCACCGAGAAGTGGCTGAACGCGCGGATGACGTGGTTCGACGAGCGCACGTCGAGCCCCGAGAGCCGCTCGGCCAGCTCGGCGCGGTCCACCTCGGACCGGCGGATCTTGAACGCCTCGACGCGGGTGGACTCGACCAGGTCCAGGACGTCCTGCCCGGCCTGCGAGCCGATCACCTCGCCGAGGACGCGGCCCAGCAGGCGGATGTCGTCGCGGAGGGGTGCCTCGTCGGCCCGGTCCGCGTCCCCCACGGAACGGGAGGAGCGGAGGTCGGCGACGTCGACGGTGGCTTCGGACACGCGGGCAGTATCCGGCTCCCGTGTTACGGCCACCTTTCAGGGGCCCGCGCCGAGCGTGCGAGGCGTGGGGGGAAGGGTGGTCCTTTTCTCAGGGCGGCGCGCGATGTTCCGCCGTCAGCCGTGCTCGAGCTCCCGGAGGGCGTCCGCAGCCAGCTGGTCACCGGCGGCGGCACCGAGCCGGAACTGCTCGACGGCGCCGTCGAAGTCGCCCCGCTCGGCCAGCAGCACGGCCAGGTTGTGGTGGCAGAACGCCTCGCCCGCGGCGATCCCGCCGCGGTAGGCCTCCTCGGCGGCCTCGTCGTCCTGCATCTCGTCGGCGTAGAAGTTGCCGAGCGGCAGCCATGCCACGGCCTCGCCGCGCTTGGCGCCCTTCTCCAGCTGGAAGCGCGCCTCCTCCGTGCGGCCGGTGTCGCGCAGCAGGTGCGCGAGGTCGGCGCGGGCGGCCGGGAAGTGGTCGGCGCCGGCGCGGAGTTCCGGCTCCAGCGCCGGGTCCAGGGTGGCGCACCAGCGCCAGCAGGCGACGACGGCGGCGGCCTCCTGGTCGCCCATCGCCGCGATCTCCATCGCCACGTCCATGGCGGCGTGCCGCTCGCCCTGCTCGCGGAGGATGAAGGCCAGCTGCAGGCCGCCCTCCAGGTCGCCGGCCTCGACGGCGCCGCGGTAGGCGCGCATCGCGCCGGCGAGGTCGCCGAGGTCCTCGAGGACCTTGCCGAGGTTGCGCCAGGCGTCGGGCTCGCCCCCGGCGATGGCGACCTCGTAGGCCTCGACGGCCTCGGCCCAGCGCTGCTGCGCGGCCAGGGCGTTGCCGAGGTTGAACGAGCCGACAGTGTCACCGAGATCGGCGGCACGGCGGAAGCACCACTCGGCGTCGATCTGCCTACCGACGTCGGCCAGGTCGCAGCCGAGATCGATCAGCGCGTAGACGTCGTCGGAGGCCTGCAGCGCCTGGAGGCGGGCGTCGAGGTCCTCGGTCATGCCGCCGATGATTGCGGCCGGGGAGCGCCCGGCGCGCCCCCCGGCGGGATGACCTCACCCCAAGGTGGCTGGTCAGCCGCCGAAGGCCTCGCGCCAGGCGGGCATCAGCGTCCTCTCGCTCCACTCGAGGTACGGCGCCTGCTGGTCCCCGCCGATCTGCACGAGGGCCAGGTGCGTGAAGCCGGCGTCGGCGTACTCCTTCGCGGCCTCGATGACGGCGTCCACGTCGTCCCCGCACGGGAGGCTGCTCTCGACGTCCTCCTCGCGCACGAACTGGCTGGCCGCGTCGAAGCCCGCGGTACCCGGCAGGTCGGCGTTCACCTTCCAGCCCAGGCCGAACCACCGGAACAGCTCGTGGGCGCGGGTGACGGCGGCGGCCTTGTCCGTGCCGTAGCTGATCGGCATCTGGCCGACCTTCTTCTTCCCGGCTCCCCCGGCGGCCTCGAACCGCTCGGTGAGCTCCGGCTCGGGCTCGGTCGCGATCAGCACGTCGGCGTACTCGGCGGCCAGCTCCACCGACTTCTCGCCCGACACCGCCAGCCCGATCGGCACCCCGCCCTCGGGGAGGTCCCAGATCTTGCCGCCGTCGACGTCGTAGTACTCCCCGTGGAAGGTGGTGTACCCGTCGCCCCGGAGCAGCTCCCGGATGATCTGCACCGCCTCCGCGAGCATCTCGTGCCGGACGGCGACCGGGGGCCAGCCCTCGCCGATGACGTGCTCGTTGAGGTTCTCCCCCGACCCCAGACCGAGGGTGAACCGGCCGTCGGACAGCAGCTGCAGGGTGGCCGCCTGCTGGGCGACGACCGCCGGGCGGTACCGGATGATCGGGCAGGTCACGTAGGTCATCAGGTCGATCCGGCTGGTCGCCTGCGCGGCCGCGCCCAGCGTCACCCAGGCGTTCGGCGAATGCCCCATCTCGTCCAGCCACGGGAAGAAGTGGTCGCTGCTCACGGCGAAGTCGAAGCCGGCCGCCTCGGCGCCCACCACGTGGCTGACGAGGTCCTTCGGCCCGGCCTGCTCGGTCATCATCGTGTAGCCCAGCTGCATGCCCATGCGGCGCGGCTACCCCTGGCCGGTTGTGCCGAACCGGCTCACGCGCGCTCGGCCGCCAGCGCCTCCCGCATCTTCAGCTTCCCGCCGGTGCGCAGCAGGGCGCCGGCGTAGATCCGGCCGCCCAGCCGGACGATCAGGGCGATGGCGGCGAGCATCAGCACGACGGCCAGGGCGACCTCCCAGGCCGCCACCTCGCCCGCCGCCTGCCGGACCGGCATGACCAGCGGCGACAGCCCCGGCACGAGCGAGGTGACCCTCGCGAGCGTGCCGTCGGGGTTGGCCGACGCCTGGATGCCGACGACGAAGGCGGCCACGAGGACCAGTGTCGTCGGCATCAGCACCGTGCCGAGGTCCTCCTGCCGGCTGACCAGGGACGCCGCGACGGCGAAGATCGCCGCGTAGAAGGCGTAGGCCAGCACGAACCAGAGCACCACCGAGACCGCCGTGCCGATGAGGTCGCCGGGGATGTCGACGACGTCGAAGGCGATGGCGCCGGCCACGCCCACGACCGCGATGACCACGATCTGGGCGAGGCCGAGCACGCCGAGCCCGAGGATCTTGCCGGCGAGCAGCTGCCACGGCTTCATCGTGGCGAGCAGCAGCTCCACGACCCGGCTGGACTTCTCCTCCACCACGCCCTGGGCGATGAACTGGCCGAAGAGGATCAGCAGGCCGTAGAGCAGGCCCGCGCCGATGATCGCGGCGACGACGCGCTGGCTGTCCTGGTCGGCGTCGGGGTCGAGGGCGGTGACGGGCACCTCGGGGACGTCGAGGTCGCTGATCCCGGCCTCGGCGAGCTGCTCGGCGACCGACAGCTGCGTCACCGCCCCCTGCACGATGGCCTCCAGGGACCCGCTCGCCGACTCCTGGACGAGCAGCTCGTACTCCCCGTCCCGGACGACGAGGGCGCTGTCGACGTCCTCGGCCTCGATCGCCGCCGTCGCGGCCACCTCGTCGGAGAGGTCCACGACCGAGACGTCGACCTCGAGGGCCTCGCCCTGCGTCTGCAGCGCCTGCTCCAGGCCGGGGACGTCCCCGACCAGCCCGATCCTCGACTCCTCCGTGCCCGAGTCGAGGGCCACCTGCAGCGCCAGGCTGCCGAGCAGGAGCAGCAGGATGACGACGGAGCTGATGATGAAGTTCTTGTCGCGGATGCGCGCCGAGATCTCCCGCTTCGCCACGAGGCCGACGAGCGACGCGCTGCTCAGGGAACGCGGCTCGGTCACGCCGCCACCTCCTCGGCGGTCGGCGCGGCGACGGCGCCGCGGAACAGCTCGACCAGGGTCGGTTGCTGCCAGCCGAAGTGGCTCACCCGGCCGGTCCGGAGGGCGGCGGCGAGCACGGCCTGGTCGTCGGCGTCGTCGGCGAGCTCGAGCACGGTGTCGCCCGCCCGCTCCGAGACGACGCGGACACCGGGCAGCCCGTCGGCCCACCGGGGCGCGGCCTCGGGGACCACGACCCGCAGGAGGCGGCCGGTCTCCCGGTGGCGCAGCTCGTCGACGGTGCCGGTGGCGACCATGCGGCCGCGGGCGAGGATGCCGACGGAGTCGCAGAGCCGCTCGACCAGGTCGAGCTGGTGGCTGGAGAAGACGACGGGCACCCCCTCGCGGGCCTGGCCCAGGAGCGCCTCGGCGAGGGAGTCGACGCCGATCGGGTCCAGCCCCGAGAACGGCTCGTCGAGGATGAGGACCTCGGGGCGGCTGACCAGGGCGGCCGCGAGCTGGACCCGCTGCTGGTTGCCGAGCGACAGCTTCTCGACGGCGTCGCCGCGGCGGGCGCTCAGGCCCAGCCGCTCCACCCACTCGTCGGCGGCCTTGGCCGCGGCGGCGGACCCGAGCCCGTGCAGCCGGGCGAAGTAGGCGACCTGCTCGCCCACCTTCATCTTCGGGTAGAGCCCGCGCTCCTCCGGCATGTAGCCGATGCGCCGGCGGACCGCCTGGTCGAGCGGCCGGCCCCGCCAGCGCACCTCGCCGGCGTCGGGACGCACCAGCCCCATCGCGATCCGCATCGACGTCGTCTTGCCGGCGCCGTTGGAGCCGCAGAAGCCGAACATGGACCCCGGGGTCACCGAGAAGGTCACGCCGTCCAGCACGCGGTTGTCGCCGAAGCTCTTGTGGAGCCCGTCGAACTCGAGCACATCTCCCCCAGCTGGCCGTGGTCGAAAGCTCAGAGCACCGTATCGGCCGCTCGCCTCGCGGCCGGGACGGCGCTGCGGTGTCATCGGGGCATGAGCACTGAGGAAGGGCGGGCGCAACCGCCCGCAGGAGTCGGGCTCGACGGGCTGCGCGCCGCCGCGGCCGGCTGCCGCGCGTGCGAGCTGTGGGAGCCGGCGACGCAGACGGTGTTCGGCGAGGGCCCGGAGACCGCGCGGATCGTCTTCGTCGGCGAGCAGCCCGGCGACCAGGAGGACCGGAAGGGCGAGCCGTTCGTCGGACCCGCGGGCCGGCTG
>DASQTE010000422.1:0-4252 GCA_035642035.1 Blastococcus sp. | reverse complement strand
TCACCCTCGACGTCGAGGCGGCCCGCGCCTCGGTGGGCAAGGTGGCCGAGGCCATCGGGCTGGAGTCACCGGAGGCGGCCGCCGCCGGCATAGTCGACATCGTCAACGAGAACATGCTCGGCGGGCTGCGGCTGGTGTCGGTGCAGCAGGGCTTCGACCCGCGCGATTTCGCGCTCGTGGCCTTCGGCGGCGCCGGCCCCCTGCACGCCAACGCGCTGGGGAAGCTCACCGGTGCCTGGCCGGTGATCGTGCCGCCGTCGCCAGGCGTGCTGTGCGCCCTCGGTGACGCCACCACCGGCCGCCGCGACGAGTCCGCGCGCACGGTCCTGCGCCGCTTCGCCGACCTCAGCGGCAGCGACCTGGTCGGCATCCTCCGCGAGCTGGCCGACGACGCCGGGCAGCGGCTGGCCGACCAGGGCCTGCCGCGGGAGGAGCAGACGGTCACCTACCAGGTGGACGTCCGCTACCACGGCCAGGGCTTCGAGATCCCGGTCGTCGTCGACCCTGCCTGGCTGGACGACAGCGGCGGGGGCGGTGCGGGCGGGGAGGGGCAGAGCGCGTTCGGCCGGCTGGGGGAGACCTTCGACGCCGAGCACAACCGGCTGTTCTCCTTCCTGCTCGGCGTCGACCACGAGCTGGTCAACGCGCGCGCGACGGTCACCGGCCCCAAGCCGGACGTCGCCCCCGTGCGGCTCGCGGACGGCGACGGCGACCCGAGCCCCGCGCTGGTCACCGAGCACCCGATCCACGTCGGGGGCGAGCAGGTCGCCGCGAACGTCTACGACCGGGCCCGGCTGCGCGCCGGCGACGTCGTCCGCGGCCCCGCGATCGTCACCGAGATGGACTCCACGACCCTCGTCCTGCCCGGGCACGCCGCCACCGTGCACCCCTCGGGTTCCCTGCTGATCACCCCGGAGGCCTGATCCCCCATGGCGCAGATCATCGAGACGGCGACCGGCACGATCGAGAAGGACGGGGTCGACCCGGTCACCCTCGACCTCATCGAGAACGGGCTGCGCAACGCCCGCTAC
Organism: Blastococcus sp.; assembly: GCA_035642035.1. Taxonomy (GTDB): domain Bacteria; phylum Actinomycetota; class Actinomycetes; order Mycobacteriales; family Geodermatophilaceae; genus Blastococcus_B. Next base: position 3,221 of record DASQTE010000422.1, on the reverse strand, counting down.
GAGATGGACGAGGTGCTGTTCCGGACGGCGCTGTCACCGGGCATCCGGGAGCAGCACGACGAGTTCCCGCTGATCGCCGACCGCGACGGGAAGATGGTCGTCGGCCAGTTCGGCCTGTCCATCCCCGACTTCCTCGACGGCTTCGACGGCACCATCGAGGAGGGCGACGTCCTGCTCACGTCGGACCCGTACTCCTGCGGCGCCGCGATCAGCCACGCCAACGACTGGCTGGTCGTCGTGCCGATCTTCCACGAGGGCCGGGTCGTGGGCTGGGCGTCGATGTTCGGGCACATGTCCGACGTGGGTGGCAAGACGCCGTCGTCCATGCCGACCGACGCCACCACCATCTACGAGGAGGGCGTGGTCATCCCGCCCTTCAAGCTCTACCAGCGGGGCGTGCCGAACGAGGACGCGCTGCGGATCATCCTCAACCAGGTCCGCAAGCCGGACTGGAACCGCGCCGACCTCAACGGCCTGGTGGCGGCGTGCCGCACCGCCGCGCGGCGGGTGGGCGAGATGTGCGACCGGTTCGGCACCGGCACCTACCTGTCCGCGCTCGACGCGCTGCTGCAGCGCAACTACGACGCGATGAAGGTGCTGCTGTCGATGGTGTTCGAGGAGGGCCGCACGCTCTCCTTCACCGACTACATCTGCGACGACGGCGTGGGCAACGGCCCGTACGAGCTGAGGATGTCGCTGACCCGCACCGGCGACAAGGTGCACATCGACTTCACCGGCTCCTCGCCCCAGGCGGTCGGGCCGATCAACTACTACATCAACGAGAACCTGACCCGGATGTTCTTCGGGATCTACATGATCACCGTCGCCGACCCGCAGATCCTCTGGAACGACGGCTTCTACCCGCTGGTCGACGTCACGATCCCCGACGGCTCGTACTGGAAGCCGAAGTTCCCGGCCGCGCTGTCCGGCCGCAACCACGGCATCGGCCGGGTCTTCGACCTGTTCGGCGGGCTGCTCGGGCAGACCAACCCGGCGCTGCTCAACGCCGCCGGGTTCTCCTCCTCGCCGCACTTCATGTACTCCGGCCACTACTCGCAGGGCGACCGGAAGGGGGAGTGGTTCCAGCTGTACTCGATCGGCTTCGGCGGCATCCCCGGCCGGCCGCTCGGCGACGGCCCCGACGGGCACTCGCTGTGGCCGAGCTTCGTCAACATCCCCTGCGAGTTCCTCGAGTCCTACTACCCGCTGCGCATCGAGCAGTGGGAGACCGTCGCCGACACCGGCGGCGCCGGGCTGCACCGCGGCGGCAACGGCGTCGACGTCGCCTACGTCTTCGAGGAGCCCGGCACCATCGCGATCCACGACGACCGCTGGCTGACCTACCCGTGGGGCGTCAACGGCGGTCACCCCGGCGCGCGCGGCACGAAGTGGGTCGACCGCGCCGACGGCACCCGCCAGGTGCTGCCCAGCAAGTGCCACGACGTCCCGGTCGCGCCCGGCGACGTGCTGCACTTCGTCACCTGGGGCGGCGGCGGGTGGGGCGACCCGCTCGAGCGCGACCCGGCGCTGGTGGCGACGGAGGTGCGCCGCGGGCTGGTCACCGCCGAGGGGGCCCGCCGCTACGGCGTCGTCGTCAGCGGCGACGGCCGGGTGGACGACGACGCGACGGCGACCCTGCGCGAGCGGATGCGCGCCGACCGGCCGGCCGAGCTGCCGGTCTTCGACATGGGCCCGCCGATCGAGGATCTGCTGGCGCGCTGCGAGGAGGAGACGGGGCTGCCCGCGCCGAAGCGGCCCGTGTGGGCGTGAGCGTGCCGGAGCCGGTGCCCGGCCCGCACGGCTCGGCCTTCTCGGGCCGGCTGGGCTGGGGGGCGCGGCCCGCGGTCGCCGTCATCGACCTCGTGCGCGCCTACACCGACCCGGCCGGCCCGTTCGGGCTGCCCGATCCGCAGCCCGCCGTGGCCGCCACGCGGGAGCTCGTCGACGCGGCCCGCGCGGGCGGGCACCTCGTCGTCTGGACCGTCGTCCGGTACGCGGCCGGCCTCGCGGACGCGGGGTTGTTCGCGCGCAAGGTGCCGGCGCTGGCCTGCTTCGCCGAGGACGCCCCCGGCGGGTGGGGGGAGCTCACCCTGCGGCCGGCACCCGGGGAGCCGGTGGTGGTCAAGCAGTACGCGTCGGCGTTCACCGGCACCTCGCTCGCGGCGACGCTGCACGTGGCCGGGGTCGACACGCTGGTGGTCGCCGGCGTCTCCACCTCTGGCTGCGTGCGCGCCACCGCGATGGACGCGCTCAACGCCGGGTTCCGTCCGCAGGTGGTCCGCGACGCCTGCGCCGACCGCACCCCGGCCGTCCACGCGAACAACCTCGCCGACCTCGACGCCAAGTACGCCGACGTGGTGGGCCTGCCCGAGGCGCTCGACCACCTGCGGTAGGCAGGACCCGTGGCGAGGACGAGCGCGGGGATCCTGCTGTACCGGAGACGACCGGACGGGCCCGAGGTCCTGCTCGGGCACATGGGCGGCCCGTTCTGGGCGAAGAAGGACGACGGCGCCTGGTCCATCCCGAAGGGCGAGCACGACGTGGACGAGGACCCGCTCGCCGTCGCCTCCCGCGAGTTCGAGGAGGAACTGGGCTCGCCCGTGCCGGCCGCGCACCTGGTGCCGCTCGGCGCGGTGCAGGTGACCAGCGCCAAGGTGCTCACCGTGTGGGCCGCCGAGGGCGACCTGGACGCGACGGCGACGCGCAGCAACACGTTCGAGCTGGAGTGGCCGCCGCGCTCCGGGCGGCTGCAGGAGTTCCCCGAGATCGACCGGGCGGCCTGGTTCGGGCTGGCCGAGGCGCGCACCAAGCTGCTCAAGGGGCAGGTGCCGTTCCTCGACCGCCTGCGGAACGACGTCCTCACCGGCTAGCTGTGGCGGAGATCTCGGGCCAGGTGACGGTCGGATTACGTGTCGTCCCACGGGTCGAGAAGGGTCCATTTCCGACGTCCTGACCTGCGATGGTCCGCTGAACGCCCGCGGGGGACGTCCGAGATCGAGGAGGCACCATGACCTGCACGCACTGCAGCGCTGTCGAGCAGCGCGGCCGGTACTGCGTCGGCTGCGGCAAGCTCATGCCGCCGTCACCGCTCCCGGCCCGCCGGGTGCGGCTGGCGCCCCGCCACCTCCTGGACGACGACACCCAGCCGGTCCTCCGGTTCCGGGTCAACCCCCGCCTGTCGGTGGAGGACCAGGAGCCGGCGGCCGTCTGACCGACACCGT
>DASQTE010000421.1:0-8255 GCA_035642035.1 Blastococcus sp. | reverse complement strand
GGTGCTGACCTACGTGGGCGCGTGGGACGACAAGCAGATGGCCGCGGCGATCCGGCGCGAGCTGCTGCGCGACGGCCAGGTCTTCGTGATCCACAACCGGGTGCAGTCGATCGACAAGGCGGCGGCGAAGATCCGCAACCTGGTGCCCGAGGCGCGGGTGGCGGTCGGCCACGGCCAGATGAAGGAGCACGAGCTCGAGCGGATCATGGTCGGCTTCTGGGAGAAGGAGTACGACGTCCTGGTCGCGACGACGATCGTCGAGTCGGGCCTGGACATCCCCAACGCCAACACCCTGGTCGTCGACCGCGCCGACACCTTCGGCCTCTCCCAGCTGCACCAGATCCGGGGCCGGGTGGGCCGCGGCCGCGAGCGCGCCTACGCCTACTTCACCTACGACCCGACCCGGCCGCTGACCGAGACCTCGGTCGACCGGCTGACCACGATCGCGCACAACACCGACCTCGGCGCCGGCATGGCGGTGGCCATGAAGGACCTGGAGATACGCGGGTCGGGCAACCTGCTCGGCGGCGAGCAGTCGGGGCACATCGCCGGCGTCGGGTTCGACCTCTACGTCCGGCTGGTGGGCGAGGCGGTGACCGACTACCGGGCGCAGGTCACCGGCGAGTCCGCGCCGGTCGAGCCGCTCGAGGTCCGGGTGGACCTGCCGGTCGACGCGCACCTACCGCACGACTACGTGCCGGGGGAGCGGCTGCGGATGGAGGCCTACCGCAAGGTCGCCTCGGTGCAGACCGACGAGCAGGCGCAGGCCGTCCTCGACGAGCTCACCGACCGCTACGGCGCCCCACCGGCGCCGGTGCTCAACCTGCTCGCCGTCGCCCGCTTCCGGACGGCGATGCGCGCGCTGGGCATCACCGAGGTGTCGCTGCAGGGCCGGGCGATCCGGATCAGCCCGGTGGCGCTGCCGGAGTCGAAGCAGATGCGGCTGGCCCGGCTGGCCGACGGCGCCTCCTACAAGGCCGCCGTCGAGACCATCTCGCTCAAGGTGCCGGTCGGCCCCGACCGGCGGACCCCGCTGCGCGACGTCGCCTTGCTGGAGAACCTGCACTCGGTGCTGCGTGCGGTCCTCGAGCAGCCGGTGGCCGCCGCCTCCTGAGCCTCCTAGGCGAGCGTCTCGTCGACGCGGGCGGCGAGCGTCCGGACGTGCCGGTCGCTGAGCATGCCGATCCGGTCGTCGTCGATGTCCCCGTGGTGGCCGGGGACGTCGACCACGGTCAGCCGGCGGGAGCGCCGGCGCCACGCGGACAGCGTCTGGCGCAGGGCCCGGCGTGAGCCGGCCGCCAGGTAGAAGGTGACGTCGCCGTCGAGCGCGCCCGGGCGGTAGGCGTCGGAGACCGCCTCCGACCCGAGGAAGAAGCCCAGCTCCGCGTCGGGGACGGCGGACGGCGGGGGTGCGGCGATCGATTGGGTGCCGCGCAACCGCCGGACGACGGTCCCGAGGACCTGCCCGCTGAGGACGGTGCGGAGGCGGGCGGCCCGGCGGCGGGCGGCGATCTCCTGCGCGCTGAGCGCCGCCTCGGGCGGCCGGACGTCGAGCAGCCCGAGGTACAGCACGTCCTCGCCGGAGCCACGCAGGCGCACCCCCGTCTCGAAGGCGACGAGGCCGCCGAAGGAGTAGCCGATCAGGCTGTACGGCCCGTCCGGCTGCGCCGCACGCACCTGTGCCAGGGCGTCGGCGGCCACCTCCTCGATGCTCCGGTGCCGGCCGTCGGCGTCGGTCAGGGGCACCTGCACCCCGAGCAGCGGCCGGTCGGTGGCGAGGTGCTCGACGAGCCCCGCGTAGAGGTTCAGCTGGCCCCAGGCGTCGGGCACGAAGAACAGCGGTTCGCCCTGGCCGGGGCGCAGCTCGGTGACGCCGGCCGGCTCGGCCGAAGCGGCGTCCGCCACGGCCGCCGCCAGTCCGCGCAGCGTCGGGCGCTGGGCGAACTCCTGCACCGGCACGTCGGCCCCGAGCTCGAGGCGCACGCGCCGCAGCAGGCTCAGGACCTGGCGCGAGCTGCCGCCCAGGTCGGCGAAGTCGGCGTCGGGGTCCCCGGCCTCGGCACCCAGGACCTCGCGCCAGATCCGGGCGGTGTCCCGGAGCAGCGGGTCGTCGCCCAGGTCGTCCGGCGCGACTGCGGGAGCGGTCGCGGCGTCCTCGACCGCCGCGCGGATGGCGTCGAGGCAGGCCGGGTTGCGGAGCGCGCCGCCGTTCACGATCGGGTCGCCGTTCACCGCGTCGCGGGCGGCCCGCTCGGACCGCTTGCCGTTGTGGGTGAGCGGCAGCTCCGCCACCGCGACCACCAGCGCGGGCACGTGCGCGGCGGACGCCCCCTGGCGCAGGGTGCGCCGGACGGTCTGCTGGAGGTCGCCGTCGAGGCGGGCGCCCGGCGCCAGGACGACGAGCAGCACCATCCGGGTGCCACCGGGCCGGCCGGGGTCCCGCTGCTCGACGGCCATCGTGTCGACGATCTCCGGGACCCCGCGGAGCAAGGTGTAGATCTCGCTCGGGCCGATGCGGACGCCGTCGATGTTCAGCACGCCGTCCGAGCGGCCGTGCAGCCGCGAGGACCCGTCCGGGTCGAACTCGATCAGGTCGCCGTGCGTCCACATGCCGGCGTGCTCGGCGAAATAGGAGCCGTGGAAGCGGGCGCCGTCGGGGTCGCGCAGGAAGCCCAGCGGGCGCGAGGGGAAGGGGGCGCGGCAGACCAGCTCGCCGACCTCGCCCACGACCTCGTGGCCGTGCTCGTCGACCGCGGCGACGTCCAGCCCCAGGCTCCGGGTCTGGCTGCGGCCGCGCCGCACCGGCAGGTCGGGGGAGCCCAGCACGAAGCACCCGATGATGTCGGTGCCGCCGGAGATCGACTGCAGCGGGACCGGGCCCACAGCCCCGGCCACCCAGTCGAACTGCCAGTCGTGCAGCACCGCGCCGGTGGACAGCACGGCGCGCAGCCGGGACAGGTCCCCGGCCGGGCGGTAGCCGGCGTCCTGGCACAGCTGCAGGTACGCGGGGCTGGTGCCGAAGACGGTCACGCCTTGCTCGGCGACGAGCTCCCACAGGCTCTCCGGGCCGGTCACCGGGGCGTCGTTGACCACGACGTGCGCGCCGACGGCGAGGGCGGAGAGCTGCCAGTTCCACATCATCCAGGCGGTCGTGGTGTGGAAGTAGAGCGTGTCCTCCGGCCGCAGGTCGACGTGCAGCCGCAGCTCCTTGACGTGCTCCAGCAGGGTGCCGCCGGCGCCGTGGACCATGGCCTTCGGCGGCCCGGTGGTGCCGGACGAGAACATGACGAACAGGGGCGTGTCGAACGGGCGCCGCTCCCACGCGGGAACCTCGTCGTCATCCGCCAGGCTCAGGCGGGACGTGGGGACGTCGACGGCCGGCAGCGGCTGGTCGTCGAGCAGCACGAGCCGCCGCAGCGTGGGCAGCCCGTCGGCCAGCGCCGTCACCGTGCCCGCGGTCATCGCCGTCCGGTCGAGCAGGAGCAGCACCGGCTCGACCTGCTCGAAGCGGCCGAGCAGCGCCGCCGCCCCCATGTCGGAGGCGGCCGTCGACACCGCTGCCCCCATGGCCGCTCCGGCGAGGGCGACCACGATCGTGCGGGCGGTGTGCGGCGCGATGACCACCATGCGCTCGCCGGGGCGGAGCCCCATGCGGGTCAGGGCGGCGGCCGTGCGCAGCACCTCTGCGCGCAGCTCGGCCCGGCTCCACCGCTCCGCCGGCCGGTCGGCGTGCACGGAGGTGAGCGCGACCCGGTCGTCATCCACGCCGGGCAGCGGCCGGAGCAGCGCCTCGGCGTAGTTCAGCCGGACGTCGGGGAAGAAGCGGGCCGTCTCGACGTCGTCGCCGGTGAGCACCACGTCGGCCGAGCCCGACCAGGGCAGCTCCGCCCAGTCGAGGAAGGTCCGCCAGAACTCGCGGGGACGCGCCACGGACCACGCGTGCAGGGCGGCCGGGTCGTCGAGCGGGACGCCGGCCACCGCCTCGCAGTGCCGGCGGAAGTCGGCGAGCTGCGTCGCCGGCCGGTCGGACTCGCGGCCCGGGAGGGCGGGCGCCAGCGTCATGAGGGGTTCTCCTTCTCCTCCGGAGGGACGGCCAGGCTGGCCACCCATCCGTGCGGCACGCGGACGTCGTGCACCTGGCAGCCGGCCACCTCGCCGTCGGTGCGGCCGACCTCGGTGACCGTGGCGGCCAGGTGACCGCGCAGGCCGGTGCCGAGGGCCTTGAGCACCGCTTCCTTCTGCGTCCAGCAGCGGGTGACCGCGACCGCGCGAGCCGCCTCGGGCAGCCGGACCAGGGCGCGCCGCTCCTCGGCGGCGAGCCAGCCCTCGTCGAGGACAGCGGCCGACCAGGGGGCCACCGCCTCCACGTCGATGCCGATGCGACGCGGTCCTACGGCGACGATGCCCAGCTCGCCGCTGGCGGAGCAGCTTCCGTCCAGGTCTGCGGGTGTGGCGACGGTGGGACGGCCGAGCGGGGTGGTGGCGAGGGGCACAAGGTCCGGTGGGAGCCCCAGCTCGTTCCCGAGCGCGACGCGCAGGGCGGCGCGCAGCAGCACCCGCCGCCGGTGGACGGCCGGCGTGCCGCGCCGGGCCCGCGCGAGCTCGTCGGGCGTCAGCCAGGTCTCCGCCTCCGGGAGCGCCGCGTCGTCGGTGAGGTCGACGATGGTGATCCGGGTCCCGGCCACCTGCAGCACCTCCCTGGACGGCTCCGCGCAGGCGCGCGGAACGGTCAGGAGAGGCATGCGTCGATCGTGGCAGCCGGGCCGGACCGCCGAATCCCTCGTCGGGGGTACGCGCGGGTACGCGTGTGCCCGTGTCCCGGGTCCTGCGGTTCCCGTCACACCGGATGTGGGAGTCTCCGGTGCGTGCTGAAGCGTCGCGTTCCCCGGGTGCTCGTCTCCGGGTTCGTCCTGGCCGTCGCCGTCACGGGTCTGTCGGGCTGCCGGACCTCGCCCTCCGTCGCCGCGTACGTGGGGGACACCCACATCTCCGTGGCCGAGCTCGAGGACGCCGTCGAGGAACGGCTGACCGACCCGGGCGTCGCCGCCTACGCCGAGGCGCAGGGCGACGAGTTCACCCGCCGGGTCCTCGGGCTGCTGGTGCAGGAGCAGGTCTACGCCGTCGCCGCGGAGCGCTTCGACGTCCAGGTGGACGACGACGACGTGCGGGCGCGCATCGACGAGCTCCTCGGCGACGACGACCCCGAGGAGGTCTTCGGCCAGCTCGCCGAGCAGGGCATCGGGCCGGAGGACGTCCGCGAGAACGTCCGCCAGCAGCTGGTCCGCCGGGGCATCGCCGAGGCGGAGGGCGAGGCCGACGCGCTGAGCGACGAGGCGCTGCAGGCCCGGTACGAGGAGGTCCGCGAGGACCTGGCGCAGGTGTCGTTCGGCTACCTCACCGTGCCCGACGACGCGACGGCCGCCACGGTGGTCGCCCAGCTGAACGCGGACCCGACCGCCTACCCGGCCCTCGCCGCGCAGTACCCGGGAGCGGCCACCATCCCCGAGCTGGAGTCCCGGGCGCCGGACGAGCTGCCGGCGGTGCTGGCGGAGGGCATCCAGGCGGCCGCGCCGAACACCGCGTTCGCGACGCCGGTACCGGAAGCAGGCGGAGTGGTGGTCACCTTCGTCGAGGGCGTCGTCTACCCGCCGTTCGAGGAGGTGCGCCCGCAGCTCGAGGGCGAGGCCGCGGAAGCCGCCGAGGCCGCGGCCGACGAGCGGATCCAGGGGGTGCGCGAGGACCTCGGCGTCACGGTGAACCCGCGCTACGGCGTGCTCGAGGACGGCCGGCTCGTCGCCGGCAGCGGCGGGGTCGTCGACATCCTCGGCGACGAGGACGAGGCCGTCGCCCCCGCCGAGTAGCCCCCGCCCCGGTCCCGGAGACTGACCGGGTGCCCGTCGCTCTCGTCGTGACCGTCAACCCCCGTCTCCCCGCGCTGCTCGGCGCGGAGGGGTGGCGGGGGGTGACGGGGAACCGCGCCGTGATCGCCCTGCCGGGGGCGGACGCCGAGGCGGGGATGCTGCGGTCCGCCGGCGTGACCGTCGAGGACCTGCCCGACGCCGCTCGTGCGGAGGCTCGGGAGGACGACGTCGTCTGCCTCGCCGCACCGGCCGAGGCGGCGGCGTTCCCCGACGTCCCGCACGTCGTCGGCGCGCCGGAGCCGCCCGGTGCCCGGCTGCTGGACGTCGTGACCGTGATGGACCGGCTGCGGTCCCCGGGGGGCTGCCCGTGGGACGCCGAGCAGACGCACTCCTCGCTGCGCGGCTACCTGCTGGAGGAGGCGCACGAGGCGTACGACGCGATTGTCGACGACGACCCGGCCGCGATGCGCGAGGAGTTGGGCGACGTCCTCCTCCAGGTCGCCTTCCACGCCCGGGTGGCCGCCGAGGCGTCGCCGGAGCGGCGCTTCGACATCGACGACGTCGCCGGCGACCTGGTCGACAAGCTGGTCCGGCGGCACCCGCACGTCTTCGGGGATGCCGGTCCCCGGGACGTGGCGGCCGTGGAGGCCGGCTGGGAGGAGATCAAGAAGGCGGAGAAGCAGCGGCGGTCGCCCACCGAGGGGGTCTCGCGCTCCCAGCCCGCGGCCGCGTGGGGTGCGGCACTGGTGCGCCGGGCCGGGCGGGCGGGGCTGAGCACGCCCGAGCCCGCGGAGCTGCCCGACACCAGCCCCGAGGCGCTGGGGGAGCGGCTGCTGGCCGTCGTCACGGCCGCCGAGCAGCGGGGCTGGGACGTCGAGGACGCCCTCCGCGAGGCGGTCCGGCGCTACGCCGGGGAACTCGACGCCGAGGCCGAGACCACAGCGGCGGACCGACCGTCGTAGCCGGGCGCACGGCCTCCGTCCACCGGTCGATCGTCCGTCCACAGGTTGGTTTCCCGGTGGTGGGCGGGGGCTGCCCCCGGTAGCATCGAACACATGTTCGAACCCATGGGCAGTGGTGGGGAGGCTGATCTCGACCTCTCGACGTTCGAACGCGCCGTGGCGACGGCGCTGCTGGACCGTCCCGCGCTGACCGCCGTCGAGGTGATCCGCCCTGATCCGGCCATCGCGTGGGAGTGGGTCCCTCACGACGGCGGGCTCGGCTCAGGGCGACCGTCGGCTCGTCGACGACCCGACGGTGACACTGGGGTATCGGGGCTCTCGGACCTGAGGCACCTGCTCGACGAGGGCATCGAGCACCTGGAGCGGGCGGCCGCAGCGTCCCGGGCCATCTCACGGCTGTCGGCCGTGGTCGCGACATCGCTGGCCGAGTTCGCCCGGTGCCGGCCGTCGGCGCTGTTCGACCGGCAGCCGGGGGAGCAGGGGGCCATGTCGGCCGCCACCCGGGCCGCGCGTCCCGCGGTGCTGTCGGAAGTCAGTGAGTGGGCGGTGGACGAGGTGGCTCCGACGCTGCGCATCACCTCGGCCGCCGCCGGGGCGCAGCTGGCGGAGTCCCTGGTACTGGCCGAGCGGCTGCCCGCCACGCTTGCCCTGCTGACCCGTGGTGAGCTCACCCCGGCGCACGCGCGGCAGATGGTGAACCTGGTCGGCCCGGTCGAGGACGACGCGCTGCGCGCCGACATCGAGGCGCACGTGCTGGGGCTGCTCGACCGCAAGACGCCACCTCAGCTGGGCGACTGCGCCCGGCGCATCGTGCTGCGCAAGGACGCCGATGCCGCCGCCCGCAGGCTCGTGGCGGCCGTCCGCGAGCGCGGTGTGCGGCTGCACGAGCGGCGCGACGGGACCGCCTCGATCTCCCTCGATCTCCCGCTGCCGGCCGCGGCGGCGATCTACCGGGCGCTGGAGAAGTACGCCGAGGATGCCAGGACCGAGGGCGACGAGCGGACCAAGCAGCAGCGCATGGCCGACTGCGTCCAGGACCTGGTGCTGCGGCCGGGCGAGAACGGCATGCCGCCGGTCACCGTCGCGCTCACCCTCGTGGCCACCCTCGAGACGATGCTCGGCGGTGCGGAGCCCGGGCAGGTCGAGGGGATGCTCGTGCCGGCGGACCTGGTGCGCGAGCTCGGGTACGCGTTCGGCCTGATGCCCCGCCCGGCGCCGCAGGTCGCGGAACTGCCCGACGACGCTGCGCCGATGCCGGAGACCGCAGGCGCGTCAGCGCCTGACGGATCCTTCATCGAGCCCGAACCCGAACCCGAGCCCGATCCCGAGTCCACCTCCGTCGAGGACCGCACGCTGAGCGAATGGCTGGCGCTGGCGCGGATGCGGAACGAGGCGGCGGTCCGCGAGGGGTTGGCCGGGGCGAGACAGGCGG